>NZ_CAXRDQ010000088.1:0-41320 GCF_964229365.1 Abyssibacter sp.
GCCTTGTGGCGGTGCGCCATAACCCTGTCATTGCCGCCATGGCCGTAAGGTTACGTGAGCGTGGCTTGGCACCAAAAGCGATCGTGGGTGCCAGCATGCGCCGGCTTGCTCACTTGATCTATGGCGTGGTCAAGTCCGGGACGCCGTTTGATGCACGAATCCCGATGGCCGGGCTTGCTATTCAAGACGGTATCTGACCCCCATGGGCGCCGAAAAATCCGGCGATCCCGCCCTGGGAATACCCGCCTGGACCGGCGGTTTGACCGACGTGCACCCGGACTTCAAGCCGACCGGCCACTATCCCAACCCCTACTCCGACGATGAGCTGCAGTTCGAGATCACCGGGGACAATGCCGACCAGTACGCCAAGCACCTCACGCCAGGCCAGATCAAGCTGCTCAAGCAGTACCCAACCTGGAAGATGAAGGTTTACCCCAGCCGCCGCTCCGCATCATTCCCACAAGGCATTTACGACGCCACGCGGGAGAACGCGACGCAGGTGACCCTGGTCGAGGGCGGCAACGGCTTCACCGGCTCCACGGCCGGCATCGCCTTCCCCATCCCGCAGAACGGCACCGAGGTGATCTGGAATCACCTGACGGCCTACAAGGGCAACACCTGGGCAACGAGCTGGGCACAGGCGCCGGTCACCTCCAATGGTGACTACAACCTGGTCGAGTTCGACTACGAGTACGACTTTATCCACGGCAACCAGCTCAAGGACCCCAGCGAGCGCAAGGACAACCTGCTGCTGTACTTCCTGCAGGCGATCACTGCACCGCCGCGTCTGGCTGGCTCCATCCTGCTGGTGCACGAATACGCCGATCAGGTGAGCCAACCCCGCAAGGCCTGGATTTACAACCCCGGCTCACGCCGGGTGCGTCTGGCGCCTAACGTGGCGTATGACAATCCGGGTACGGCGTCCGACAGCCTGCGAACCAATGACGATTTCGGCATGTTCAACGGCGCAACCGACCGCTACGACTGGGAGATTATCGGCAAGAAGGCGATTTACATCCCCTACAACACCTTTGATCTCAATAGCGACAAGATCAGCACCAAGGATGTCCTGATGCCGGGCCACATCAACCCGGAGCACGCACGCTATGAGTTGCACCGCGTGTGGCACGTCCGAGCGACACTCAGGGACGGCACCAGCCATATCTACAAGCGCCGTGACTTCTACCTTGATGAGGACAGCTGGGTCGTGCACGTGGTCGACAAGTACGACAACCGTGATCAGCTTTGGCGCGTGTCAGAAATGCACTCGCTGAATTTCTACGACCTGCCGATGCTGTCGGCCGGCGTGGAAGTGCACCACGACCTCAACGCCAAGCGTTACATCGCCATGCGGCTGACCAACGACAACGACGTGGTCTATCAGCCGATCAAGGCCAACGACAACGACTTCCGTCCGGCCGCCCTGCGGTCTCGCGGACGCCGCTAAACCGCTAGCTCCAGGGAGTACCTGTGGCGCGGCAACTTCGGTTGTCGCGCCTTTTTTATGCATGGTCGGTATCAGGCACCCATACGCGATCAGGTGATTCCTCGACAGCGATTGGCTTTGCCGGACGCAGGGCTCAAGACTCACTGGAACTCGGGCGCCCTAACCGACTCCAGGCGCGCATCGCGACCGCGGGTCGAGGGTCTCCGTGCTACAAGAACATTCCGCCCGATGCTTCGATTCGTTGTCCGGTGATCCACTGCGATGCGGGGCTGAGCAGCTGCGCCATCACCGCGCCGATGTCTGACGGCTGTCCGGCGCGGCCCATCGCGGTAACCGACGACACCTGCTGATTGATCTCTTCGTTGTCGCGCACCGCACCGCCGCCAAAGTCGGTCTCGATGGCTCCCGGCGCGATGGCATTCACCGAAATACCGCGTTCGCCCAGTTCCTTGGCCATGTAACGGCTCAATGTCTCCACGGCCGCCTTTGCCGAGCCGTAAGCGGCATGCCCGGGCAGACAGAATCGAGCCAGACCGGAGGATACGTTCAGAACGCGCCCTCCATCGCGCAGCATCGGCAGCAGGGCCTGGGTCAGAAAAAACGGCGCCTTGACGTGCACCCGCATCATGCTGTCGAACTGCGCCTCGGTCGTGTCAACAAAGGGCATATTCACGCCATAGCCGGCGTTGTTCAGCAGCGCGTCGAACTGATCGCGCCCCCACTGCTCTCGCAAGGTGCTGCGTACCGTTTCCGCAAAGGCCGGGAAGCTATCGGCCTGCTCTACATCCAGATGCAGCGCGACAGCCTGGCGACCCAGAGCCTCGATGGCCTCGACGACCTGCTGGGCCTGGGCGGGCGAGCTGCGATACGTGAGCATCACATCGTCACCCTGCCTGGCGACCTCCAACGCCGCTTCGCGGCCCAGGCCTCGGCTACCGCCGGTGATCAGAACGATTCGTGGGTCGGCACTCATGCTCGCCTCCTGTGTTTGCAAGTGATGCTTTCGACAGGACATCGGCGCCTGTGTTCGGTCGAGATGGACCCGCAGCCATCCGTTAAGGAAGCACTGATCTATCCCCGCCGCCAAGTTGCCGCCTGGCTTGCGCGAAAACCGGCTCCGTCTTGGTGGTGTTAATAGATCAGTGTTTCCTTAATGTCGAAAGTAAACCGCCTCGAAATCCAGGTAGCGGTGCCGCCGTTGTGGGGATCGGCAATCGTCGTAGCCGGCGTTCTGGAAATCCCCCAGTACAAAGGTATCGCTGTAGGTGTCGAGATCGATCAGTGTGTAGCAGGTGAAGTCACCCTCGAAATCCAACCGCTCGGCCTCGACGCCGTGATCGGTGTACGTGTAGCCGCCGAGGTAGATCTCGCCTTCGGTGATGTACACGTCGAGCGGTTCGCCGCCGCAGTTGTCGGTCGCATAGGTCTCATACGCGCCGTAGTAGTAGCCGTCGTAGAAGCTGAAGTAATCCTGGTAACTCTTGGCGTCGTAGGGATCGTACGGGTCAGCTGCGTAGAGGTACTGACAGCCGGTGGCCCAGTCGCCATTGAGCACCGATTCCGGCAGTTTCGAGTTGTAGTGGTCGTCGTAGTGGTGTGCGTCGTAGCCGCAGGCTGACAGTGTCATCATCGCGAGCAGCAGGGCGATTCGAATGGGCATCGCAAGATCCGAGTGGGGACTTGCGACCAGTACACCGATCCTGCCTGACAGCCGGCTGACATCGACGGATTGTGACAGCGCGCCGCCGGTCGATCAGGAAGTCGCCCTATGACATTGCGACCCAGCGTTCAGAGCGCGCCAGCCATCAAAACCGCCGCTCCGCCGATCTCCCCGATGATTAGCGCAACCATATAGGCCCGGATCGCCCACGACGACACGGTATGCCTGCCCAGCACATGCGGCCGGCGCAGTTGGTTGTCGGTGTCCCTGAGCCAGCCATGCAACGCGTAAGTCGCAACCGCCGAAGCAAAAAATACGATGGGCACGACAACGGCAATCACATTGACGGTCTCGCTCCAGCGGCTGTGTAGCGCGAGCTGCTGCAGGACCAGACAGGCAAACGCGTACATCAGCGCCGTACGGTGACAAATGTCGACATACACCGGCGCCTCTGCGGTCTTCGAACGCATGATGTGCGAGTACTTCCAGATGCCGGTGATCATGCCGACGATCAGGAACGCACCTGCTGACAGCAGCGCGATGTGATCCGATGTCATCTCCATACCCTGTCTCCGTTACCCCCTCGGGCCACCACCTTAAACTCCCGCGGTGCGCGCAGCGTCGATCAATCGGTACGGCCTCATCCAGCAGTGCCGTCGAACAACCAACGAGGCGGACTATGCGAGCGGCGCTCCCCGACAGCGCTTGCGCCTGCTCGCAGAGGCGCAGTGCCGAGAAGCCGATCGCTACGAAATTATCCGTTAGCCGGCCTCGCCATACGACTCAGGTGGCCTGCTCACGCACACGTGCCAAGCTCTCCCGATAAGGCTTCATGCCTGTCGCCAGCAAGGTAATCGCCACCACCCCCGCGACGCCGCTGACCAGGAACATCGACCAGCCCACCATGTTGTCATCGTGGAACACGAAGTCGGTGACGACCGCGACCGCGGTCGGACCGATGCCGAGGCCAATCATGTTCACGATGAACAGATACAACGCCGAGGCCTGACCACGCAGGCGGTTGGGCATGATGTCCTGGATCGCTGTCGGCGCCACGCCGAAGGGCATGCTGATAAAAAACGTTGCCGGCACGAGGAATAACCCGGCCACGAGGCTGCTGGGCGACAGCATGTAGCCGGCGCCAAACGGGATAACGCAAATCGCAGCGACCAGGCCAACGCGCATGGGCGCGTCGCTGCGACCCTGCGCAGTCCAGCGATCCGACAGGCGCCCACCGGTGACGATACCCAGCGAGCCGAAGATCATCACGATCAGCCCGAAGACCAGGCCGACCTGGCCGATGGACCAGCCGTGCACGCGGACGAAATAGGTGGGTATCCACGCCGCGGTGCCATAGCTGCAGAACGCAATCATCGCGAAGCCGATGTTGTGGCTGAGCACGGTCCGCCGGTTGAGCTTGAGATAGGCCACCACTTCCTTGATCGGCACCACGGCGGCGGTGCCGGCACCGCTGCGCTTGGGTTCCTTGATCAGCAGGAAGGCAAAACTGAACAACAAGCCCGAGGCGCCCAGCACATAAAACACGACCTGCCAGGGCCGGGTTTCGCCGAGCACGGGAAGCGTGACTGCACCCTGGGCGGTGACGAATTCGACAATCAACCCACCGAGCAGAAAGGCAATACCGGAACCGATGTAGATGCCCATCGAGTAAACGCTGATGGCCGTCGCCCGTTTGGACGGCGGGAAATAGTCGGCAATCATCGAGTAGGCTGCGGGCGATAACGCCGCCTCACCAACACCCACGCCGATCCGGAATATGAACAACTGCCAGTAATGCTTGGCCAGGCCGCAAAGCGCGGTCATCACGCTCCAAACAATAATACCGACCGTGACCAGCCCACGGCGGCTTTTGGAATCCGCCATGCGACCAAGCGGAATTCCCATGATCGTGTAGAAAATCGCGAACGAGAACCCCATCAGCAGGCTCATCTCCGTATCGGAGATACCGAGATCCTTACGAATTGGCCCGACCATCAGGTTCAGGATCTGCCGATCCACGAACGAAAACACATAGGCCATCATCAAGATGGCCACTACGAACCAGGCGTATTTGGCCGAATAGGCCGCGCCGGCCTCCGGAGTGCTCGCTTGCATGGTGTTGTCTCCCCATGTCTGTGTTGGTTGTCTCGCACCATCGAGCCGGCAGCGCGGCCCGAAGCTGGCGAATGTATCTGACTTGCAAGGGCAAGTAAACAGGGTGTATACATTCGTCCAACACACCCGGGCGCATTGGTTGGCGCCCGTCAGATTGAAAGGACAACGCCCGGCATGGACACAACGGCGACCGCACGGCACCCGCAAGATTCACCGCCCGCCAGCCGACGCGACCAAACCCGCCTGCGCATCATCAAGGGTGGCGCTCGCGCCTTTGCCGCGCGCGGTTTCGAGAACACCAGCGTTCAGTCAATCCTCGACGCAGCCGGGGTCTCGCGCCGCACGTTCTACCTGCATTTTTCGGACAAGAGCGCGGTGCTGTCGGCGATCTACGAACGATCACTCAAGCACCTGCTGGCTTGCCGACACGAGGCCATGAAGCATCCGGGCAGCGGAATCCAACGACTGGTCCGGGCCCAGGCGGTCTACATGGATTTCGTGTCCACCGCCGGACCGATCATCCGGGTGATCACCTCGGAGGCGCTGCGCCCGGACGGCGCTTTGCACGGCATGCGCCTGGCCATGCACCAGCAGATCGAGGACATGTACTGTGCCGCGTTCGAGGAGGCGGAGGGACGCAGACTCGATCCGATGGTGGCGCGCAGCATCATCCTGCTCAGCGAATCGCTAACGCTGCACGTCCTGATGCAGCACCCCGGCGATGCGGCCAAGCTCGCCCACGCCTCAGCCATTCTCAAGACGCAGGTAGAACAACTACTCGCCGCGGACTGACCTGATCCGCCGCAACCCCACCGGAGAGACCCATGACCCAGACCGCGCCGATCGGCCGCCCACGCATTCCCCGAGACAAAGCCAACGACTACGCGGAGTCTGCCGCCAAGGCGCGCCGCGACTTCATCCGCGATCAAACCGGCGTTGAGCTCAAGCACACCGGCAGTTACAGCTTCGATGCCACGGAGACCCAAGGCAACTGCGAACATTTCACCGGTGTCGCGCAGGTCCCGCTTGGCATTGCCGGCCCCGTTCTGGTCAATGGCGAACATGCTCAGGGCGAGTTCTATGTGCCGATGGCCACGGCCGAAGGCACGCTGGTGGCCAGCTACAACCGCGGCATGCGGCTGACGCGGGAAGCCGGCGGCATCACCGTGACGGTGGCTGACGACGCCATGCAGCGAGCGCCTGTCTTCGCATTCGACAACGCCCGGACCGCCAAGCAGTTCGGCGCCTGGATCATCGACAACATGGCGACCATCCGCGCCACGGCGGAAGCCACGACCAGCATCGGCAAGCTGCGTAATGTCGAACACTACGCCGCTGCGCGCTTTCTCTACCTGCGCTTCAATTTCACCACCGGCGATGCCGCCGGGCAGAACATGTGCGGGAAGGCCACGCATGCCGCCTGCCAATGGATTCTGGCGAACAGCCCCTTTGCGGTAGAACGGTTTTCGTTGTCCGGCAACATGGACACCGACAAGAAGCCCTCGCAGATCAATTTTTTGCACAGCCGCGGCAAACGCGTGATCGCCGAGTGCACCATCCCCGATCAGCTCATGCGGGACGTCATGGGCATTGACTGCAAATCGCTCTACCGGCGTCGCATCATGTCCATGACCGGCGCCTTCATGGCCGGCTCGATGAACAATGGCGCCCATGCCGCCAACGGCATCACCGCCACGTTCATCGCCACCGGACAGGATGCCGCCAACGTCGCCGAATCCTGCGTGGGCGCGGCGGTGGGCGAACTCACCGACGACGGCAGCTACTACTTTTCCATCACCCTGCCCTCGTTGATCTGCGCCAGCTACGGCGGTGGCACCGGCCTGCCAAGCCAGCGTGAATGCCTGGAAATGATGGACTGCTACGGTCAGGGCAAAGCCCGCAAGCTGGCCGAGATCATCGGCGCAACCGTGCTTGCGGGTGAGATGTCACTGGCAGCCGCTGTGGCCACCGGTGATTGGGTGACCAGTCATGAGCAGTACGGGCGCAATCGGTGACCGCCCGGACGCCAGAAGTGAACTTTGCTTTTTGTTGACGCGACGTCCGTATCATTTTGGCCTCACTTGTTGGCGCATCGCGTCCTGAGCCTAGTTATGCAACGCCGTTTACTTGCCATCGCATCAATGCTGGCCGCCTTAGCGGCCTCCGGATGTGCAACGCACAGCAATCAAGTGGTCATGACCAATCTGACCTCGCCGACAAAGCCCTTTGTTGTCGACAGGACGTCCGCCGATGACTACCCGGGCTTCGCTACCGGATACGGGAACATCTATAGCTGCCGATACGGCATACGCCATCAGCCCGCTGACGCGTATAGCCCGCCCAAAACCGACATGTTCGCCGCCCTGCTGGCCGACGCCGTTCCGGCTGTCACGAACCATCGGGTCGTGCTTCGCCGATTTGACGTATACGTCAACGAGCGACTGCGTTCACTGCACCGAGCAGGCGATGCCATTGGGGGAGTTGCAGGGCAACTCGCGAAGGAGGCGAGCCGTACGGACGACGCGGTTTATCTCTTTGAAAAAGTGCTGATTGATGCCGAACCAACGGTGGATCGACATCCTGACGAAAACAAGGTGGGGTGTGATGACAAGCAGGAAGGCGAGTACTACGCATCCGAAATGCCTGCGGGCCATGACGTTGTCGTTGTTTGGCTAAGATTCAACGTCGGTGATCAGCCTTATCATTTCAGGGCGTTCTATCCCTATCAGCCGGAGAACGAACTGGAGGTGAACGCAGGAATTACCGACGCGATAAAGCTAACCGTACGAGGTGTCGCGCAGCGCCTTGAAGGTCTGTAGGGGGTACTCGTCCAATGGCCTCGCCGCCGATGGTTCGAAGAGATCATCGTGACGCCTGACATGATCGATCCTGTCGCGGCTTGCCTAGCCTGCCGAATAAACCGTCGCCCGGTTCCGTCCCGCCTGCTTAGAGGCGTATAGCGCCTTGTCCGCCCGGCGTATCAGTTCGCCGGGAGCCGGCATGCCGGGGCCGGTTGCCGATTCGATACCGATACTGACCGTGACGTGCGAAGCCGTCGGGTGCGGGATGTCCAGTTCGGCGAGTTGCTCGATGATCCGCTGCGCTGCGACCAGTGCTTCGTCAGCCGTGGAGCCCGGCAGGACCCCGGAGAATGCCTCGCCGCCATAGCGTGCCGCGAACTCCCCGCTGCGCCGACAGGCGGCCGAAATCACTTGCGCCACCTGCGTCAGGCAAACGTCTCCTTCCACATGGCCAAGCGTGTCGTTGTAAGCCTTGAAGTGGTCGATATCGATCATCAACACGGCCATCGGTGAATTCATCCGCTGCATGCGGCTACTTTCTTCCGACAACCTCAAATCCAGATAGCGACGGTTGTAGAGGCCGGTGAGTCCATCTCTGACCGTGAGTTGTTCGAGCTCCGCCTTCGCCTGCTTCAATTCGTCGTTGGAACGTTCCAGCTCAGCACCACGCTGCTCCAAACGTGCCTTGATCGCACTCATGGCCCGCGTGCGGGCAGCAACCTTGTCCTCCAGACGGGCGCGCGCGGCTTCAACCTCGTTCTGCGCCTCGGCCAAGTCTGTGATGTCATCGAGATAGACAGCACACCCGGAGACCGCGCCGATCTCACCAATGCGCCCCGCCGAAACCTGCACAATCATGGGTTCGCCGCGCACAACGTGGCGTAGCTCGAAGCGGTGTGGGCCGCTGATCGCGTCGCCCTTGAGGCAGGCGGCGATCATCTCTTCCATCACCAAGCGCTGCTCGGCATTGAACCGCTCGGCCAGCTTGCGGTCACGCACACGGCTGCGCGACCAACCCAGCAGACTCTCCGAAGAGCGGTTAATCGCGAGAATTTCGCCCTGCGGATTGAGCACGGCGATGCCGATCGGGGCATTGCTGAGCACTTCGTCCAGCTCATAGTCGGCTTTGCCGATGCTGGGCTGCCTCGCGGCAGCGGCCAGCCCACGGCTGAGCGCTGCCTGCGTGCTCTTTCGCGTCGCGAACGCATGGATCATCGGAATGATGTCGTCGAACTCGGCCTCGTCCCAGATGCGAATCTGGCGTCCGATGCCGGGCGCGAAACGCAGCCGGGTCTTGAGGTCACGAAGGTCATGGCTTTTACGCAAGACCACCACAGGCATGTCGCGGTCTTGTCGCCCGAGGCTCGTCAACAGTGGCAGCGGATCGACCAGCGACGCGCCAACCAACACGGCGCAGGTCTCGGCCTTGAGTTGGTCATCCATGATGAACGCCGCGCTGTCGTGAAACTCGGAGCAACTCAACCCCGCACCGGCATCCCGGACGCGGTTGACGAAAGCGGGTTCGAGATCGAGCGCGGCGACATCAGGCATGGCGTCAATCTCCCAGCAGCGGCAAATCGAGCGCAGCGCGCCCGATCCATGTGCGCAACGTGTCCGTGGTTGGCGCCATCACGTGCGCCGCACGCGCATCGTGCAGATAGCGCTCAAGCGGCCCGGCATCGCGATAACCGATCCCCCCGCAAAGTGTCATGGCCTCGTTGGTCATCATGACGGCGCAGTCAGCGACTTCGGCCTTGGCCGCCATCACCGCTAGCAGAGCGTCATCGGAACCCATGTCGAACTTCTTGGCCGCTGCATGGACCAGCTGCCGCGTCTTTTCCAACTCGCCCCACAGCCTGCCGATGCGATGCTGCAACACTGCGGTATCCGCCAACATCGAACCGGTATGTGAATACGAGCGCTTGGTGAGGTGTGCGCAGGCTGCGGAGTAAGCGGCCTGGGCGATGCCCAGGTAGACACCCGACATCGCCATCAAGAAATACGGCGCGACGACATGGAAAACGTACCAGATCTGATCGCCTTCATTGCCCAGCAGGTGGCTCTCCGGAATCGCGACATCATTCAGAGCGAGTTGCAACGACGAATTGCCGCGCATGCCCATGCCGGTCCACTGTCCTGACCACTCCATCCCCGGCGTGCCCTGGGGAGCAACCGCACAGGAGAACGACAGGCCATCGACAGCTGAAACGCCCGAGAGCACATAGGAATCTGCATGGTTACCGTTCGTGACGAAGGTCTTGCGGCCGTTGAGCACATAACCGGACCCACTCGCGAGTATCTGCGTTTGCGGCAGGTAGAAATGCACCCCGGTTCCGGGTTCTGACAGCGCCAGCGTGGTGATGTGCTCGCCTTCGCAAATCGGTTCAAGCAACTCCCGCTGCTGGGCCGGCGTGGCGTGGGCCGCAATGACGGCCGAGCCGACGCAATGCATGCCAAAACAAATCGCCGTGGATGCGCACTGCTCCCCAAGCACCTCGCAAACCTCGGCCAGGCTGCTGGCCCCGCCGCCCAGTCCGCCGAATTCGGTGGGAACAGACAGCCCGCCCAGCCCCGCCCGTTGCAACTCGCGGATGGCCCCCTCCGGCCAGCGGCGCTCGGAATAAACCTGTTCGGCCTGCTCCCGCACGATACCGTGCGCGATCTCACGGGCGGTGCCGAGATACTCGGAGTGCTTGGAGATCATTAACAGACGTTCCAGAATGTCGGCAAGATGCCGGCTAGCATAATGTGAAGCTGGCGTTAACGTCGATCTATTCAACGCCGACCAAAACCTCCCTGTCTTCGGTCATCTCACGCATGCATTGGCGGCGCTAGACGCCGGCCGATCCGCTGCGGCTTCAGAGCATGACCTCAGCCTCGTCAGAACGGCGCCCCCGACGACCCTGCATGGTCAGAAAGCGTCGTGCCCGGTAGGATCATCGATCCGATGGGCAGACTGCCCCGATCGCCTCCAGACCACGCCTGAATGAACAAATATCCTCCTTCCTCCAAGGAACTGCGGGAGTGGATGGACCGCAAGGGTCTGTCCAGCAAGGATGTCGCCAAGGCCCTCCGATTGTCGGACGGCCGGGTGGTCCGGCACTGGACCCGCAAGGACGACGCCCGGCAGATTCCGTACCCGAGCTGGTACACCCTGCGCCACAAATTCGGCAAGTAAACCGTTGATCTGAAAAGACCAGGGCCGGAACACCCGCGCCAAATGACGGACTTTTTATCCTAGGAACTATTGACCTACAAAAACAACGGGTCTAAGGTGTCAATCATGCGTCATACAACTGTCACATAACTCATGTATGGCCAGGAGGAGCACACCATGTACAAGACACTCGTACCGGCATTCATCGTCGCAGGGCTGTTGTCCGCTTGCGGCACAACCACTACAACGAAGCCCACGCACTGGTGGAGCGCCGAAGCACCGGTCTCCAGGGTGATCTACACCCGAGACAACTCGGCTTGCGAAGAGGCCTCGGGCTTCACCGGGGCCGGCGATGCGGCCTCGGAGTCCTACACCGACTACCACCGCTGCATGCGCCAGGCCGGCTACACGCTGATCTCGTCGAACGACACCTGAACGACGAGGAACGCCACGCGTCGGCTTCGGCAGCCGACGCGTGTTTTTCCCGGCGACTCCGGCTAGGCTCCACGGTTCTGACCGTCTGGAGCCACCGCTGGTGACACGTACAGATCGACGTGGCGCATGCTCCGCCCAGGCGCCATGAGTTCACCCGACGCCCCGCCGATCGTGTTGTTCGACGGTGTCTGCCACCTGTGTTCGGCCTGGGTGCGGTTCATTCTCCGGACCGACCGCCACGCGGTCTTTCGCCTTGCCCCGGTGCAGTCGATCGCCGGACAAGCATTGCTCAGGCAATGGGACTTTCCGGCGGACCGCTACGACACCATCATCGTGATCGCAGACCAGCACGCGTACACGGAGTCCGACGCCGTGTTGCGAATCGTGGCCGGTTTGCCCCGGCCCTGGCGATGGCTCACAGCGACCCGCTGGGTCCCGCGTCGAATCCGCAATAGCCTTTATCGTTTCGTGGCCCGCCACCGCTACCGGTGGTTCGGCCGCGGCCAGACATGCCGGGTTCCCAGCGCCTCGGAACGGCGCCACTTTCTGCCCGGGGCGGATGTTGTCGCCCAGCCATGACGTCCGACACCCATCGCTACCGCGTCGACGTTGAGTGGACGGGCAATACCGGCGCCGGCACAGGGCACTACGGCGACTATGCCCGTGATCACGTGATCCGTATCGAGGGCAAGCCGGTGCTTCGCGGCTCCTCCGATCCTGCCTTTCGCGGCGATCCGACTCGGCACAATCCCGAGGATTTGCTGATCGCGTCACTATCGAGCTGTCACATGCTCTGGTACCTGCACCTCTGTGCCGATGCCGGACTGGTGGTCGAGCGCTACCGCGATCAGGCCGTAGGCCTGCTGGAACTGTCCGGTGCCGGCGGCGGCCGGTTCCGCGACGTTCTGCTGCAACCGCAGGTGCGCTTCAGACCACCGGCCGATCTCACTCTGGCGAAGACGCTGCATGCCCGCGCGCATGCGCTGTGCTTCATTGCCAGCTCGATGAACTTTCCGGTGCGCTGGCATCCCGACCTGGCGCAGGCCAATGAGCCCGATCAGGAACGCTGACCACCACCTCGCACATGGCAGGATGACGGCATTGCCGACCGTTCGCGGCGGAGCAAACCCACATGTTTGCGGACCACAACAAGGAGAGAAAACGATGGAACTCGGAGCATTCTCGGTCAGCTTGGCCGTCAAGGACATTCAGGCATCCAAGGCGTTCTATGAAAAGCTGGGGTTTGAAGTAACGGGCGGTGACATCACGCAAAATTGGCTGGTACTGCGCAATGGCACCAGTACGATCGGGCTTTTCCAGGGCATGTTTGAAAGCAACATCCTTACCTTTAAGGAAACACTGATCTATTCCCGCCGCCAAGTTGCCGCCTGAAAACAGGCCAGGCAAGGCGCGAGAAGTGACGTTTGGTCATTCCAAATAAGCGACGAGCAACGCCGCATGGCCTGTTTTCAGGCGCAATCCGAATGGAACGGGCCGGTTTTCCCGCAAACCTGCGTTGTCGTTCGCTCATTTGGAATGACCAAACCGCACTCACTCCGCCTGGGCTTGCGGGAAAACCGGCTCCGTCTTGGTGGTGTGAATAGATCAGTGTTTCCTTAACCCAGGCTGGGGTGCCCAGTGCAATGCGCTGGAGGGCTTTGACGATGTGCGGGCGATACAGGCGCAGCTGAAGACCGCCGGCGTCGACCTGATCACTGAGGCCGACCCCACCTCGACCGGACCCGCCCACATCACGCTGGCCGACCCGGATGGCAACACGATTCTGGTCGACCAGCACGTGCCCTAGAGCACACGCGGCTGGGTGGCTACTGCAGAAAGCGTTCGTCCTCGGGCCAGTCGCATAGAGCGACCGGCTGAGGGCCGTTGCCTTGATCCATCGACCAGCATTGCTCGTAGATGGAGCAGTAGCCAGGCGACACCACCACGTCTGGTGCAGTCGCGTCGGTGAGCCGCTGGATCAGGCCGCGATCGTGGGCCTGGAGCACCTGGATATCCTGCTCGGCCGACAGCGTGCGTGTGCTGAGCTGCGATTGCGTGTATTGCCGCTCTTCGGCGCCAAGGACATCAAACACCATGTTCCAGTCCTGGATCGGACTCCCCGCTAAGAGCCACACCGGGCGGCCGGCGCGTATTTGCGCCCTTGGTCGGAGTAGTACTCGCCCTTGCCGTTGTCCTCGAAGTGGTTGCCGCAGAGTTGCGCCTGGGGTTCGTTCATGATCTTGAACCCGAACTGGGCATTGTTGAACACGCGATTGCCGGCGGCGATATTCTCGATGCCGAAGCCCTTCTTGTCGCTGCCGAAGCGGAAACCGGAGCCGGCGTTGCCATACACGACGTTGCCGCGAAACACGTTGCCGTTACCCGCGGAATTGAACCCGGCCGAATTGGCATCGAGCTGTCCGGTGCACTGGTTTTCGTAGACCTGGTTCGCGGTGGTGCCTTCCTTGAGATCAACACACTCGTTACCGCGGGTGGTGATGATGTTGTGATGAATCCGGTTGCGCGTGGACACATCCGCATCCGATGTCGGGTTCTTGCCGTCCTCCCACTGCTTGAACGAGGTGCCGATGTAGATCGCCTCGCCATTCTTGCTGGATCGCTCGAACGGAAAGTCATGCATGCCGCAATCGCTGATGCTGTTGTAGGCGATCTCGCTGTCCGAAACCCGATGTCGAAATCGCAGACATTCGCCGCCAGCGTGCGTCAGGATCATGCGCTCTATACGCACGCCACGGAGCCCTTCCTCACGCTCCTCACTGTGCACGAAGACCAACTTGTCGCGGATATTGTCCGGCTCGACCGGATCGCCGCTCAACCCGTCAACGACAAAGTCCTGAAGCTGAATGTAGCTGTGCCGGATCTGCACGATGCGCCCCTCGCCACCGCCCGTTACCGTCGCGGGAACGACAACGCTGTGGTCATTCTTGAAATCATCGCCCTTGAGACCGGCGATGGTGATGGGCTTGGTCAGCAAGCCATCGCGAACGGTGCGGATATCCTGCTGGTACTCGCCGGGTAGCAAATAAACGGTGTCGCCAGGCTCGGCCCGCTGCAGCGCATGATTGATCGTGGCAAACGCCTCGTCTGGCTTATGCCCTTTGGCATTGTCGGAGCCGGCTGGGCTCACATAAAGATCAGCGGCCACCGCCGTCGTACAGAACATCAGGGCCACCAAGGTGGCTATGAGTTTCATCAGTGCGTCCTCCTGACGCGCCGGCCCCCTCCCGTTACCTGACACGCTACGTCCATGTGAATACCTCGCATCAGACAAGCGCGATGGTGAAATGTCACCACAACGGTCGTGGTCATGAGACTGCAACCCCCGCTTGCTGAACTAGCCAGTCAACCCATTCCCTGCGCTGCCATGTCCTCGTTCACCCGTCGCCAGTTCCTCCATGGCGCCGCACAGCTCGGCGTTTATCTGCAATCCGGTTGGCTGGTGGGCTGCGGCTCCGGCACCCAGGGTCGGCAGCCGACAGATCCGGTGACCGGCGAACCGCTGGTGAGCAATATCGGCCACCTGGGTCCGCTGGGCGAGCCGGACCGTTTTGGGGTGCGCGTACCGCCGGGGTTCACCGTGCGGCGCGTGGCGGCCGAGGGCGTGGCGCCGATTCCCGGCAGCGACTATCTATGGCATGAAAAACCAGATGGCGGCGCCTTGTTCGCGGCCGAGGACGGCGGTTGGGCGTACCTGTCGAACAGCGAAAAGAACGAGGATGGCGACGGCAATAACGCCTACGACCAGGCCGGCGTCGGCGCACTTCGCTTCGATCGCGATGGCCATCTGATCGACGCCTACCCGGTGCTGGTCGGCAGCACCAAGAACTGCGCTGGCGGCGCCACGCCCTGGGGCACCTGGCTTAGCTGCGAAGAAACCGATTCCGGCTACGTGTACGAATGCTTCCCGTTCGGGACCGCCGCTGACGCGGTACGCCTGGACGCCCTCGGCAAATTCCAGCACGAAGCCTGCGCGGTCGATCCGCTGGCCGACCCCATGCACATTTACATGACCGAGGACCAACGCAACGACGCCTTCAACGGCGGTGGGTTCTACCGATTTGTTCCGAGCACCCATGTTGCCGACGGCTCGCGGCCGGACCTGAGCAGCGGCACACTACAGGTCGCGCGGGTCGCCAGCGGCGACATCTTCACGCCCCGCGCCGTGACCTGGGCCAACGTGCCCTTCCCCCAGCCCATCGACTTGCAGCGGCACGAATCCGTGCTGAACCCAACCCGGTTCCAGGTGCCGGGCATTGAGCGCTTCGATGGTGGTGAAGGCATCTGGTACCACCACGACCACAGCCTGGTGTTCTCGACCAAGGGAGACAACCGGCTCTGGCGCTATGACATTGCCGCGCAAACGGTGCAGGCCATCTACGATGACGATTCCAGCCCGGACAACATTCTCTCGGCGCTGGACAACGTGATCATGACCCCCGATGGCGACATCATCTGCTGCGAAGACGGCGACGACACCCAGGTGGTGGGTCTCACACCGGATGGCCGCCAGGTGCCCATGCTGCAGCTGATGTCGAACGGCGAACCGGCCGGCCCCGCGTTCAGCCCGGACGGCCAGCGGCTGTATGTCAGTGGCTACAGCGGGCCGTCGGGGCCGGCCGATGACCGGAACCTCGGCGCCACCTATGAGATCAAGGGTCCATGGTTCGTCCCGGCCTCATCCGTGGGACGCTGACGCCACCCGGACACGGCGGTTTGTCATCGCCGTGTCGTCTACGCGCCGGATAATGCGCGGCTGCTTTTTTTGATGCCTGCCGCATGCGCCCTTATCTGCTATGTCTTGTTCCCCTGCTGATCCTCACTGCCTGCGACAGTCGGGATTCCACGAACGTGACGTTTCAGGAGCCGCCGCCGGAGCCGGTCTCGATCAGCGTCGAACGCATTGGTGACGGGGCCGGCTCTGTTCGATCGGAGCCACCGGGCACGATCGATTGCGGAGCCCAGTGCAGCGCCGACTTCGAGGCCACGACCACGCTGACGCTGGTCGCCGAGCCAGCGACGGACAACCGCTTTTCGGGCTGGGGCGGCGCGTGCTCGGGCACCGCACAATGCATGTTGACCTTGAGTGGGCCAACCACCGTCACCGCGCGCTTCGAGCCAATCAGCCAGCCCGCGCTGCACGTGACCAAACCAGGCCTGAACGGGCGCGGCACCGTGACCAGCACGCCCGAAGGCCTGCGCTGCGACACGGACTGCAGCGAAGCCTCGGCCGAGTTCGAGGATGGAACCAGCGTGACGCTGACCGCTGCTGCCGCCACCGGTCACTACTTCGCCGGTTGGTCAGGCGATTGCGAGGGCGAGACCTGCAGCCTGAGCATGACGGCCGACCGCAACGTGGCGGCGACCTTCCTGCCAGACGCGCCCCAAGGCGCCTGGTATGGCGGGGACGGTCACGTGCACAACGATCATTCCAGCGACGGCAGCTTTCTGCGGCAGGGGCTGGACGACCGCGGTCCCGGCACGACCAGCATCGCGGACCAGATCGGCTTTGCCGTGCTGCAGCAACTGGACTGGATGCCGCTAACCGATCATCGCACCTTCGACCAGCACTACGACCCGCTGTGGGACAGCGACCAGTTACTGCTGATCACCGGCGAGGAGGCCAACGGCTCGCCGCATTGCACCGTCTTCGGCCACATCGACACGGCCGTACAGGGCGCGGGCCCGGCGGGCGATCCCGGATTCAGAACCGTTCAGCAGTCGCTGTGGGACATCCGTGCACAAGGCGCGCTGTGGAATCAGGCTCACCCCGACCGGCGCAGCTATGACCAGGCAAACGACACCGCCAATGCCTTCGGCTCACAGGTCGGTCAGGCGCTGGCCGAGGTTTGGAACCGCGGCGAAAACCCCGAGGCGGAGATCGACTACGCCGAAAACCGCTGGAACGCTGGCTGGCGATTTGGCGTGGTCGGCGCCAGTGACAATCACGACAAGCTGCTGTGGGCGATCTCTGGCCCCGGCTCGCCCACCACTTACGTGTTCGCGGCCGATGATTCCGAGCGCGCCATTCTTCAGGGCTTGGCCGCCGGCAGGACGACCGTGTCGTCCGGTCCATTAGGTCCGTTCCTGACGCTGGAGGCCGACGTTGACGGCGATGGCCGCTTCGAGGGCGTGGTCGGCGACGAGCTGCTTGCGGAGCCAGGCACCCGCTTTCAGCTGCGCATCGGCGCCGAACGCGCGCTGGGTCTGGACGTTCGGCTGTATGCCGCGCCGGGTCGGGACAACGGTCCGGACAATCCGCTCGAGCCGCTGGCCACCCTGAGCGGAACCGAGCTCGCCACCGGCGCCATCACGCTGGATGTGACGGCGCCCAATGCAGGCCACGGATGGTGGTATCTGATGGTGCGCGGCCCGGGAGTGATTTCCGGACTCGGCGCCCCTGCCAACCCCAGCGATCAGCTCCTGGCGATGACCACGCCCATCTTCGTATCGGTCACCGGTGAACGGGCCGAGCCGCAACCGGAAATCCCGGTGCCCGTCGATTCGGCGCTGTCGGATAACGCCAAACCGGCGTTCTCCGGCGCTGATTTCCACGGCTTTGCCGATGTCGCCGTAGCCGGGTCGGCCGTGCATCTCGTCGCGGAACAGCATCAGCCCGCCGCCACCACCGTCGTCTACCGTCGCGGCTCAACCGGCCGGGACACGCTCACCGACCCCGTCGTGCTCAGCACATCGCGCACGGCACGCTTTCCCCGTGTGGCCGCACGCAACGGCACGGTATGGGTGGTCTGGCAGGACGAGGGCGAGGATCAGACGCCACGCCGCCCGCAGATTCACCTGCGCAGCAGCGTCGACAACGGCGAAAACTGGGGCGATGTAGTGGTCGTCAGCCAGGGCGCGGGCCGGGCCATGCACCCGGACATCGATGTCACCCCCACAGGACTTCCGGTGGTCGTGTGGCAGGACAACGCGACCGGCACACTGCCCGCGCCGCTGAATCTGGCGGCCTTCGACATCATGGCCCGGGTGGTCGGACAGGACGCCGAACCCATTAATCTGTCGGGTGCCGGCAAGTCCGTGAACCCCGCCATCCCGCTGGTGGATACGCGTAGTGCACGGCATCCCGCGTCGATTGCACCTGCCGTCGCTGTCCGTGGTGACGGCCTGATCGCCGTCAGCTGGCAAGACAACCGCTTCGACAGCGAGCCCGGCTGGACCGGCTCGCTGCTCACCGGCGAGGGCACCGATCCGGACGATTGGGAGATTCTGGTCGCCACACGCGCTGCTGGAGGCGACTGGTCCGCCCCCGTCAATGCCAGCGGCGACGCCAGCCATGCCGACTGGCATTCCACCCTCGCCTTCACTGAGGAGGGCGCGCTTGTCGTGGCCTGGGACGCCAAGGACAACAGCGGCTCCTCCGGCCGCGACCTGTTCATCCGCAGCGCACGTTCGGCCGACGACGGTGCGAACTTCACCGCGCCTATCGCAGTGACCAACGTGGCCAATCCGGGCATGGCCCGCCGTCCGGTGTTCGGAACCACCGCGCTGGGCACGCTGACACTGACCTGGTCTGACAGCCGCAGCGACGACTGGCGCTGGCGCGTTTACGCCGCCACGGTCACGGCTGGCGGGTTTGGTGATGAGCAACGCATCAGCGGGCCCGGCAATGCGACGTTCCAACGCCTGGAACGCGGCCAGCTGGTCTACACCAGCGACCGCCTGCTTGAGCGCGTGCAGCGCGATTCGCGGTTCTCCGTGTTCCGAACAACGCTGCGCTAGAACAGCCGCCGAACGACCGCCGAAGGTCGCCAGAAAAGCGCTGTGTGAATCGGTGCTTTTCTACGGCGCCAGGACCGGCGCATCGGGCCGGGCTTCTGTAGGAGCCTCCGCGCGCCGCAGATGATTTTCCCCGGAGCGCGTGAACAGGCCGGTGGCGTAGTACTCGCCGGACGCCGGGTCGGTGATCGAATCGACATACCACCACTCGCCCTGCGTGCGCTCGTGGGTCATGTCCAGCAGCACATAGCCGTGCTGCTCGCCCTCGAAATATTTGATATGCGGGTCAACAAGATTGAACGCGGCCTGCAGTAGCGGCGTGGTGCCGGCCGGAAACCCGCTGGAGGTCACCGAGGGTGTCACGAACTCCACACCCAAACCCTTGATCAGCCCCAGGTCCACCGGATCGCCGACGATGTTGTCGAGCAAGGTCAGCAGATCACCCGGATCACGATAAAGCTCCATGCCCCAGCTGCTGTGGATGTCGCCGGTGAGCACGATGACATCATCCAGACCGTTCGCCTCGATCATGTTGAACACGCGATCGCGGGCCGCCGGGTAGCCATCCCACTGGTCGGCATTCAGCGCCAGCAGCTCCTCGGCCAGAGTCAGTCCCAGTACGGAGAGATCGGGTAACGACGCCAGCCGCAGCTGACCGAACATCACCTGCTGCCCGAGGATCTTCCACCGCGCGCTGGTGGTTGCCAGCCGGCCCGCAAGCCAGGCTTCCTGCACGCCACCGAGCAACTGCCGTGAGGGGTCATTCAGGTCTTGCGAGTTCAGCGGAGGCGTCGGCAACTGCTCATCGCGGCCATACAAGCGCGTGTCGAGCATCAGCAGATCAACCAGATCACCAAAGGTGAACTGGCGCCAGATCCGCTGATCATCATTTGGGTCCACCACCCGGATCGGCATCCACTCGAAATAGGCCTGGATCGCGGTGGCCTTGCGCTCCAGCCAGACGCCCTCGTCGCCTTCGGTGTGATTCTGCGCGCCGTCCGACCAGGAATCGTTGGTCGATTCGTGGTCGTCCCAGACGCAAATCATCGGATGCTGTCGCTGCAGCGCCTGCAGGTCCGGATCGGTCTTGTACTGCGCGTGCCGCTGCCGGTAGTCGGTGAGCGAAACGATTTCGTGATCCGGAAAATGCGCTCGATCCAGACTGCCGCTGCTGCCGCTTTCGTAGAGAAAGTCGCCGAGATGGAACACCGCATCCAGATCCTGCCGCGCGGCCATGTGGCGGTAGGTGGAAAAGTAGCCCGCCGGGTAATTGGAACAGGATGTGAACGCAAACCGCAGACGGTCGACGCTGCCCACCGGCAAGGTCTTGGTGCGGCCGACCGGCGACCGCGTCTCGCCGACACTAAACCGGTAGTAATAAGTCGTTCCCGGCTGCAGGCCCGCCGGATCAACCTTGACCGTGTAGTCCCGCTCGGCCGTCGTCATGACCACCTCATCGGCAACAATAGCCTGCAGCGCCGGGTCGGTGGCGACCTGATAGCGCACCGCCACCGGGCCGTCTTGCGCCGGCGTCACCCGCGTCCACAAGATCACGCGATCGCTGAGCGGATCGCCACTGGCGACGCCGTGGTTAAAGGCCGCTGCACCATCGGTCGGTGGCTCCCGCCCGGTCGGGTCGGTTGATGAGCCACAACCACTGAACACCGGCACCAGCGCTACACCAGTCAGCAATCCGGACTGACGAAGAAAACGACGACGATCCATAACAACACGAGCCCCGGGCGCCCGGACGGACGCGATCTGAACAGTGTGCTCGGCGCAGATGAAACACTCGCGACAAAACAGGCCCGTTCATGGGCGGATGATCCCGAACACGAACGGCCGCGTAGCGCCGCACGCGGGGTTGGCAGCCGCGGCACCGCGTCATCCACATAAAAAAAACCGGACGCTGGAAACCCAGCGCCCGGTTTTGACTATCCAGCTAAGCGAATCGCTAGCGCTGGGGTTGCACCTCTCGGCGGCGGTAGGTGAGCGCCATGCTCATCGCCAGCAGGAAGGCGAGCACACCCAGGCCCAGGCTACCGCTGGAACCGGTCGGAGGGTTGCCGATGTCGTCATCTCCATCGCCACCACCCTGGCTGGCTTCACAGACGAAGGGCGTGTAGTCCTCGACCACGCCCACGTGATCCGCACTGTCACGCGCCGGGGCAACCGCTTCCAGGCCGGCACCGCGCTTGGCGAAGCCGTTGGAACAGGCCTCGAAGTCCAGGTAATCGTTCGCCAGGACCACGGACAGCACGGCATCTCGGGCTTCGGTGAAGGTCGCGTTGGCCGGCGTCATCTTGAAGCCGCCGATGATGTAGTCCTTCATCCGCGACTGGGCCTCGGCAAAGCTGTGACGCGGATCGTTGATCAACCCGGCATAGCATTCCCACATCATGTTGGCCCAGATCTCACCGGAGTTATGCACGGCCGAGTTCGTCGCGCCATCGCCGCCATCCGGTGTCGGTTCGCCATCGGAGATGTGCTTGAACGTGAACGCGTTCAGGTTGAAGTCCGTGGAGTACGGTGCCCGGCGAATGCCGTTGTAGAAGTTGAACGTCACGTAGCCAGCCAGCGAGTAGGCGCCGGAGTAGTTCGTGTTGAACGGCGCATTCGCGTCATCTTCACGAGCCGACAGCATGAAGGCGTTGATATCGCCCCAACCTTCGGACATGGCACCGGCCTGCTGGTTGCTGGAATCGGTCAGACGATGGTGCACGTAGTGGAAGAACTCGTGCGCGATGATCTGGTTGTCCAGCGTGCCGTCGGCATCCAGAGATGGCTCGCGATTGACCCGCATGGTGACCTCGCCCGCCGCCAGATTGTCCTTGATGATCTGGCCATCGGCCTTGCTGATCATCACCGACGGAATCTGGTAGAGCGGATCGGTCGGACTGCTCGGCAACGGCACAATCGGCACGTCTGCATTGCCCATGGTGATCGGTGCGGTGTCGACATTGTTGACCACGACCATGGCCGAAGCACCGGACGCCAACGCAAACTGCGCCTTGGTGGTGAACGGACATCCGCCACGGTCGATGAGCGCGACATTGCCCGCCAACGCCAGTTGCGGGATTCCGGGCACATTGACCAAACCGGCGACAGGGTCAGCAAACCCGCAGCCATCCGTATCGGAATCACCCAGGCTGTCGCTGGCGATGACCACGGAGCCAGTCACGTCGAAGGTCGCCGGGCCAAACGAGGCGCCGGTGAACCCGAAGGGGTCGGTTTCGGTCGGTGTCAGCTGCTTGACCTCACCGGCCAGGGCGCCGTCGAACAGATACTGCTGCATGGTCGGGGACGAGCCGTCCGCCGGTGTCGCCATGTTCGCGTTGTTGCGACCAGAGGCATCCTGACCCTGCGCGAGAATGGGGTCACCGTCGACACCGCCACGGCCGTAGTTATCCAGCTGGGCATTGCCTGAGGCTTCGTCGAAGCCATGGTCATACCACCAATCGTGCAACCAGTTGTTGATGTAGAACAGATTGACGACGGCTGCCTGCTGGGCATTGGCCGTGCTCGGATCGGTATCGGCTACCAGATCATAGTCGAACGTGCTGTCGCCGTTGGTCGCACCGTAGGTGTCACCGATGACGCCGTCGATGATCGGCGTGCACAGGTTCAGCGGGTTCGAAATGATGCCCGAGACCGGCGTGTCGAGGCTGTCAATACAGGCTTCGACGTTATTACCGACGGTGGTCGTTGCACCCTCTTCCAGCCAGGGGTCACCGGTGGAAATCGGGCCGGCTTCCAGCGTCACCAGGTTGGTCGATGCCGACACGCGCGGCACGTTGACATCGGGCGTGGCGGCGGCGAACGGGGTCTGCCCGTTGCCCAGAGGAGAATCGAAGGGGGCATAGGGCGCCGTGGCGTCGGCGAACACGCGGTACGAATAGGTCGCATCGGAGACCAGGTTCTTCCGGTGTAGCAGACTGCCGTCCTGCGCGGAGACCACGAATGCGAACGCGCTCAGAGCACCACCCACACGGGTGCGGCTGAACAGCTCCACGTAGAACGCTGGCTCCAGCGTGTTGCCACGCGGGTAATAAATCGGACGACTGCGCGGACGACGCTCCAGCACATGGGAATCGAGCAGGTTCGGGATGTTGAACCAGGTGTACTCGCCCTGGGTTTCCTGCGGCACGAGATCCAGGGCGTTCATCACGCCACCCATTAGACCCCAGGCACCGGCCACGGCTTGTGCCGCTGACAGAATCGGCGTCTGCGCGGCGAGCGCATCGACATCATAATCGGTGGCGAAATAACCGGAGACCGCCACGGGCTGATAGGAGCGATCCAGCAACACGTTGATATAACGCTGGAACACTTCCCGACCGTTCACCCGCTGACGGAACCGCACGATGCCCGGACCGGTGCCGTTGAACTGTGCGTTCACGACCTCGGCATTCTCGATCATCTCGGCCGTCAGGTTCAGCTGCTTGGCTTCCGTCGCCAGATGCGCCTTTGCCTGCGCGATCAGTAATTCACGGTCGGAGGCCAGCGCCCCCACGGCAGCCGGAGTTGCTGTCTGCTTGGCCCACAGGAAGGTCGGCGTGCCCAACTGACGGTCAAACTGAGCCGACAACAGTCGACCACTGAAACCGGAACTCGGCACCGCGGACACACTCGTCGCGTCTTCGGCGAAGAACTTGTCGTAGTTGCCAATTCGCAGGCCTTCGGGGTCAGTGTTGCTGAACCCGGACGTCACAGGCGAGGCCGAGGCGATTGCCTTGCTAGGAGCCATCACGCAGGCCGCTTCACCAACCGCCGTCAGCGTCAGACTTGCGCTGTAGTCGGTAGCACCACTGGCCAGGAACGGACACACCACAGCGGTCAGGGTTCCGGCCTGAGGATCACTGACCCGCACGTTCTCTTCCGGCGAACCACCGTCGCTGGAGCCGAGTTCCGCGCCGTCCTGGTAGATCGTCAGCACGAGATCGGGATCGGTCGCAACCACGACATCGGAGCCCGCGTCCCACTCAATGTGGAAATCGGCGATCAACGAGTTGGAATCGTAGAAACCGGCCGGGACCGTCAGCACGATGTCATGCGAATCGTCCGTGCCCTGTGCACAGGAGTTGGTCGCTGCGCCGGAGGCACCCGCCAGCGCCGTTCCAGTCCATTCGACCGTAAGCGACTGCCCTGGCGTGCCGGGTGCGGTAACTTCCTGGGAAGCCGGTTCGGATGCGTTTGCGTAAGACGCAAACAGAATGAGCGCGGAGCTGCCGAGCAGCGCCACGTGAGATCGTCGATTTGCAGGCCCCATGACCAAGTTCTCCATGCAAACGACGCGCGTCAACGAGTGACCCGCGTCCTGCGAGTGTTGAGTGGATGGTGTAGCAGCGCGGTTTCGGGCGAGAGCCCGCCGCACCGGTCCGATCGTCGCCGGACTAGTTCAGTAGAAACTTTACGGAAAAGTTCCATGCAAGGATATCGCCAACAGCCCCCCTCGTCCCGCCACAGCCGCCGTCTGGCCGAAGATTCCCACACGGGAGCGGCGACGGTTGCCTTGCCTCGCTTCACCCGACGACGCGGTGGCGGTAGGCTGCAGGGGTCTTTTCTGCGCACTGCATCTTCCATGACATCACGCTGGCTTCTCTTCGCGTCGACGACGCTCGTACTCGCGGCCTGTGGATCCTCCACCGATCCGGCTGACACACCGCGCGAACCGTTTGCGTCGACCTACACCCCGCTGCCCGCAGACACCACGCTGATCCAGCACGCCACCGTGCTCACCGGGACCGGCGAGCGCATTGACGATGGCAGCGTGCTGCTGCGCGACGGCAAGATCGCGGCGATCGGCGCGGATATCTCGGCCCCGCGCGGCGCTCGCACCATCGACGCCAAAGGGCGCTGGGTGACACCCGGTGTCATCGACGCGCACTCGCATCTGGGCGTTTATCCATCGCCCTCCGTCGCCGCGCTGTCCGACGGCAACGAAATCACCGGCAACAATACCGCCGGGGTGTGGGCCGAGCATGGCGTGTGGCCGCAGGATCCGGGGTTCGACACGGCACTGGCCGGTGGCATCACCTCGCTGCTGGTGTTGCCGGGTTCTGCGAATCTGTTCGGTGGCCGCGGCGTGACGCTGAAAAACGTGCCATCCACGACCTATCAAGGCATGAAATTTCCCGGCGCACCGCACGCGCTGAAGATGGCTTGCGGCGAGAACCCGAAGCGGGTTTATGGCCCCGGACGTCAGACGCCGTACACACGAATGGGCAACGTGTTCGGCTACCGCTCGGCCTGGATCGAGGCGGCCGAGTATCGCGACCAGTGGGACCGCTGGGAGGCCAAGGGCGAGGACGCAGACCCGGCGGACCAACCCAAACGTGACCTCAAGCTGGAAACGCTGGCCGGCGTGCTACGAGGCGACATCCTGGTCCATAACCACTGCTATCGCGGCGACGAAATGGCCACGATGCTCGATGTGGCACAGGAGTTCGGCTACAAGATCACGGCGTTTCATCATGCGGTAGAGGCGTACAAGATCGCCGACCTGCTCGGCGAACGGGGTGTTTGTGCGGCCCTGTGGGCCGACTGGTGGGGCTTCAAGATGGAAGCCTTCGACGGCATTCGCGAGAACATCGCCATGGTCGATGCCGCCAAGAACGGCTGCGCCATTGTTCATTCCGATGACGAATATGGAATCCAGCGTCTGAACCAAGAAGCGGCCAAGGCCATGGCGGCCGGCAATCGTGTGGGCATGGACATCAAGCCTGAACACGCGATCCGCTGGCTCACGGCCAACCCGGCCAAGGCCATGGGCGTGCTCGATCAGACGGGGACGCTGGAGACGGGCAAGATGGCGGATGTCGTGATCTGGTCCGGCAACCCATTCTCCGTCTATACGCTCGCCGATCAGGTCTTCGTTGATGGCGCCCTGCTTTACGATCGCAACGACCCAAACAAGCAACCCATGCGCGACTTCAAACTCGGCATCGTGGAGGTGAACTCGTGATCCGCTTCCAACTCTCCGCCGCCCTGATCGCCCTTGGGTTCGTCACGGGCGCCGTCGCGCAGCAGCGCGTAGCCATCACCGACGCCACAATCCACACGCTGGGCGAAGCCGGCACACTGGATCGCGGCAGCTTGCTGATTCGCGATGGCAAGATCGCCGCCCTCGGGCCCAAGCTGTCCGTCGCCAAGGACGTACAAACCGTGGCGGGCAAGGGCAAGGTGGTCACGCCGGGCCTGTTCGACGCGCTATCGGCACTGGGCACGGAAGAAGTCGAGCTGGTCTCCGGCACCGTCGACAACCAGTCGGCAAGCACGCATCTGGGCGCGGCCTTCGACATTACCGGCGCGATCAACCCACGCTCCACGCTGATCCCGATCAACCGGATCGAGGGCGTGACGCGCGCCATGGTGGCACCGGCCAGCCCATCGGCCTGGCTGGCCACGCCACCCGGCAGCCTGTTCGCCGGACAGGGCAGCGTGATCAGCCTCGCGCCGGCGACCGAGTTTGTTCTGAAACCGCGGGCCGCCCTGTTCATCACGCTGGGCGAACACGGCGCCGATTTCACCGGGGGCTCGCGCGCCGGCACCCTGGGCGAACTGCGCGAAGCACTGCAAGACGCCAAGGCCTGGGATGCCCTGCCCGCCGGTCAGAAGTCGACGGCCAACCCCGGCTACGCCATCCGGCGACCGGCCCGGGAGGTGCTGCTCAAGGCCCTGGCGGGCGATCTGCCTGTCGTCGCGCGTGTCGATCGCGCCTCCGACATCCGCGCGGCCATGGCGCTGGCGAAGGAATTCGGACTCCGGCTGATCGTCGCCGGTGGCTCGGAGGCCTGGATCGTCGCCAAGGACCTGGCGGCGGCCGATGTGCCGGTGATTCTCAACCCGCTCCACAACCTGCCGGCGAGCTTTGAGCACCTCGGCGCGCGACCGGATGCTGCGGCCATGCTGCACCGAGCCGGCGTGCTGATCGCAATCGCCGACGATGGCGAATCGCACCAGGCCCGCAACATCCGCCAACTGGCCGGCAATGCCGTGGCCCATGGCCTGCCCTGGGATGCCGCGCTGGCCGCCGTGACCGTCAATCCCGCGAAAATATACGGGCTCGGCAATGCGTCAGGCGGCCTGATGCCGGGACAGGCAGCCGATGCCGTCGTCTGGTCCGGCGACCCACTGGAGGTCACGACCATGGCCGAGGCGGTGATCATCAATGGCAGGCTGCAATCGATGACCAGTCGGCAGACCCTGCTGCGCGACCGCTACCTGAAGACGGACGGCGAGTGGCCACCGGCGTACACGCACCCGTCCTCACCGTAGCGGACATCCGGCGCGAGGAACTCGAACAAGTCTTCGCGCCGCAGGGCCTGACCCTGGTCGATGTGCCACCCGGAGCGCCCATCCCCGGCAGCTACTGGGGCGACCCCGAAGCCGGCCTGGTGGACGACGACCTGTTCGTCCGAGCGGACACGCCCTTGCACTCAGTGCTGCACGAGGGCGGGCACTGGCTTTGCGCCCGCGCCTGCGGGCGAACCAGCCTGAACACCGACGCCAACTGCGACGACGCCGAGGAAAACGCCGTCTGCTACCTGCAAATTCTGCTGGCGGACCGGATCACCGGCTTCGGGCGCGCGCGTGCATTCGCCGACATGGATGCCTGGGGCTACAGCTTTCGCCTCGGTTCGGCGCAAGCATGGTTCGAAGCGGATGCGGAGGACGCGCTGGCCTGGCTACAAACCCATGCGGCGCTGCTGCTGAACGACATTGCTGACGCGTACGGCGCTCAGCCTTCCAGCGCCTCCCAGCGGGCATAGGCGGCCACAAGGTCGCTGGAAACCTGGTCTGTTTCAGACTGCAGCGCCCCGACCCGCTCGGGCGCGGACTCGTAAGCCTGCTGGAGTTCCTGCGCCAGCTCTGCCTGGCGGCGCTCCAGGGTCTCGATTCTCGCCGGCAACTCGTCCAACTCTTTTTGTACTTTGTAGCTGCGCTTGGGGCCAGCCGCCGGTTTCTTCGCGGCGCCAGACTGGGCACTCGACTTCGCTGGTCGCGGTTTCGGCGACACGCGCTGCCGCAACCAATCCTCGTAGCCGCCGACGTAATCCCCCACGCGTCCGCCGCCCTCGAAGGCCAGGGTGCGCGTGACCACATTGTCGACAAAGGCCCGGTCGTGGCTGACGACGATCACGGTGCCGGCGTACTCGATCAGCCGTTCCTCCAGCAATTCCAGAGTCTCGACATCGAGGTCATTCGTGGGCTCATCGAGAATCATCAGATTCGATGGCCTGGAGAACAGCCGTGCAAGCATGAGTCGGCTGCGTTCACCGCCGGAGAGCACGCGCACCGGGCTGCGGGCGCGGTCTGGCGGAAACAGGAAATCGGCGAGGTAGCTGATCACATGTTTTTCTTTGCCACCGATGGTGACGGTCTCCTTGCCATCGCCGATGTGGTCGACCACCGTCTTGGTGGGGTCCAGCTGATCGCGTAGCTGATCGAACACGGCGATCTCCAGCTTGGTGCCCAGTTCCACGGTGCCGGCATCCGGCTGCAGCTGGCCCAGCATCAGGCGCAATAGGGTGGTCTTGCCCACACCGTTAGGGCCTAGCACGCCGATCTTGTCGCCGCGCAGAATCGTGGTCGTCAGGCCATCGACGATGCACAGATCCCCAAACGCATAACGCAGGTCGGTCACCTCGGTCACCAGCTTGCCGCTGCGCTCAGCCTCTTCGACCGCGATCTTGGCCGTGCCCTGCACCGTACGCCGCTGCTGGTATTCCGCACGCAGGGCCTTGAGCGCGCGCACGCGGCCTTCGTTGCGCGTGCGCCGTGCCTTGATGCCCTGCCGAATCCAGGTTTCTTCCTGTGCCAGCTTCTTGTCGAACAAGGCGTTCTGCTGGGCCTCGGCCTCCAGCGCCTCGGCCTTGCGGCGCAGGTAATCCTCGTAGGTTCCCGGCCAGCTGGTTAGCCGCCCACGGTCCAGTTCGATGATGCGGGTCGCCAGCCGCTTGAGGAACGCGCGGTCATGGGTGATGAACAGCAGCGTGCCGTCCCAACCGAGCAGAAACTCCTCCAGCCAGCGGATGCTGTCGATATCCAAGTGATTGGTCGGTTCATCCAGCAGCAGCAGGTCTGGGTCTGTGACCAGGGCCTGCGCGAGCAGCACACGCCGCTTGAGACCACCCGACAGTGATTCGAACGCCAGGCTTCCGTCGAGTGAAAGCCTCGACAGAGTGGCGTCGACCCGGCTCGAGAGCGTCCAGCCGTCAGCCGCCTCCAATGCCTGTTGAACCTTGGCGAGTTTGTTGAGATTTTCCGGCTCGGTGGCCAGAACATGATGGTAGTCGGCGACCAGCTGTCCCGCCTCGCCGAGGCCGGCTGCGACCACGTCGTAGACCGCGCCGGTCATCCCCTGCGGGACCTCCTGCGGCAGCGTCGCGATGATCGGCGCATTGCTACGATCAATTTCGCCGCCGTCGGCCGTGATCTCGCCCGCAATCAGCTTCAGCAGCGTCGATTTTCCAGCACCGTTGCGACCCACCAGACAAACGCGCTCACGCGGCTCGATGACCAGATCAGCCTGATCGAGAATGGCGTGTGTGCCGACATGAAGATCAAGCTGGCGTGCGGTGAGAAGCATGGGAAAAACAATGCGGTCTGAGCAGGGCGCGCATTGTAGTGCCAATCCGGTTGGCTAGAGGCTGTGCTCCGAGAAGAACTCCCAAATCTGCGTGTTTGCGTCGAGATCGGTCACCCCACTCCCTCCGCAGGTCGCTTCCGAGGGGTTACTACCCGGACCGGGCCAAGTGTGGCCGCCACCTTCGATGGTACAAAGCGTGACCACGGCACTATCCTGACAGCCCCGGTAGCTCTCGCAGCTCGCGTTGCCGTTCGAGTAGGAGCTGAGCAGCGGCGGCAGCAAGCAGCGATTATTGTCGACCCAGAAATCGATCGAGTCCGATACCGGTGGGCGCTGCCCGCCCTCCGGCCCGGTGCTCGCCCCCCCCTCGAATGGCACGCAGGTGTCCGCCAGACCATGCATGTGGAAAACCGGTACTGGGCGTCCTGGTAAACACTCGAACACCGTCTCGACCGGGTCGGCGTCCAGATTGCGATCCATCATCGTCGCCGCATTGGGGGCGATCGCGGCGATACGTTCGGACAGCTCGCAGCCCAGACGGTAGGCCATCATGCCCCCGTTTGAGTGACCCGTTGCGTAGACCCGCTGCGAATCCAGCGCCAGGACAGACTCCGCGTCGTCCAGCAGGGCGGCAATCACCGCAACGTGGTCGATCTCCTGCGCGCTTGCCGGCGCGCAGCAAGAACCGGCGTTCCAGGTGCTGCGAAACCCCTGCGGGGTCATGAGCAGAAACGTGGCGTCGTCCGCAGTGTCCCGGAGCTGGGTGAATAGATCGTGTTCTCCCGCGTTCGATCCGCCGCCGTGAAGCGATACCACTAGCGGCAGATCGACGTCACTGTTCATTTCTACGCCATCCGGCACATAAAGACGATAACTGTGCTCACGACCGTCGACGGTGACCACGCGAGTGTATGAGCCGGCTCCGAGAGTCTCGCCCTCCGCCAAATCAGCGTTGCGCGTGTCCCCGCCGCAGCCGCCGAACAGCAGGACGGACGCGCAGCAGGCAAACAACCATCGTGATCGCGTCAGATACATTGAGGGCAACAGCATCATCGGATGGCCCCCAAGAATACGGGATGAGGCCGTGTGGATCTCCGGGTGGTGGCCGACATACCGCTCCGCTCACTGGCCGCGCTTGGCGCGCTTGGACCAGTTCAGCTTGCGAAACTTGTGGCCGATATCGCGTGAACGCCGGCGCTTGGTCTCGAGAATCTCGGTGTTGCGCGCCTGCTCGTCACGCAGTTCGGACAAGCTGTCCAGTCGCCGTGCTGGCAGGTCACCGCTGTCGACCGCAGCCCGCACCGCGCAACCGGGTTCCGTCTCGTGCTGGCAATCCAGAAACTGGCACTGCTCAGCCCGTTCGAACACGTCGGAAAACACGCGCGCGATACCGTGTTCACAATCCGTCAGCTGTAGCTCGCGAATACCGGGGTTGTCGATCAGCAAGCCGCCGCTCGGCAATTCGAACATGGCGCGCACCGTCGTCGTATGCCGGCCTTTGTCATCCATCTTGCGGATATCGCCCGTTTCCAGATTCGGCGCTCCAAGTGCGTTGCCCAGGGTGCTCTTGCCCACACCCGAAGAACCGACGACCGCCAGCGTTTCACCGACACGAATTGTGGACGAAAGCGTGTGCAGGCTCGCGGCATCTAGCGCGTTCACAAGATGGACGCGCACATCCTTGAGGAGGCCGCCGGCCTGGGCTGCGTAGTGCGCGGCATCATCCGTGAGGTCGACTTTCGTGAGCACGATTTCCGGCACAACATCGCAGTCGCATGCCAGAACAAGGTAACGCTCCAATCGCCGCTGGCTGAATTCCTGATTACAACTGGTGACAATGAGCAGCCGGTCCACATTGGCGGAGAGCACCTGACGGTGCACATGCTCGCCGGCGGCCTTTCGCGTGATCGCGTTCCTGCGATCAAGAATGCGCAGTAGCGCACCATCGGGCGAAAACTGGAGCCAGTCACCGACCGCCACGCCGTCCAGCCCACCAGCCAATGCGCGATCTACGCGCTTGAAGGCCACTCGGCCTCGCACCTTGATTTCGCTGCGATGCACCGCAAAAACGCGGGCGACAATCGCGTCGCCCGGAACCTGCGCCGATTCTGCAGCCGTCCAGCCCAGCAGTTCGAGATCAGCCGTCACGCCAACACCCCGTCGCTCGGTGCCGAATCGGTAGGCACGGACATGCGAACTCGCATCAAACAGCCTCCAAAGCCGCTTCGGATGAACGCAATCGCTGCCGGCCAGCGACCGACTGTTCCGCGAGCCTGTCCGCGATTAGGCCTTCGCCTGATTCGCGACCGCTTCTGCCGCAGCCTTGGCAGCGTCCTCGTCGCCCAGATAACCCTTGTCGACGACGTTGAGCTGATCGTCCAGCGTGTACTTGAGCGGGATGCCGGTGGGTATGTTCAGGCCGGTGATCTCGTCATCGGAGATCCCGTCCAGATACTTGACCATGGCACGCAGGCTGTTGCCGTGCGCTGCGACGAGTACCGTCTTGTCCGCCAGCAGGTCGGGGACAATGGCGTCGTGCCAATACGGCAGCACGCGCTCCAGCGTCAGCTTCAACGACTCGGTACCGGGCAGAACCCGCTTGTCGAGCCCCTGATAGCGACGGTCATTGGCGGGATGGCCCGGGTCGGAGACCGGCATTTCAGGCGGCGGGGTATCGTAGCTGCGACGCCACACCAGCACCTGCTCTTCGCCGTGCTTGGCGGTGGTCTCGGCCTTGTTCAGCCCCTGAAGACCGCCGTAGTGCCGTTCATTCAATCGCCAGCTGCGGCGCACGGGCACCCACAGCTGATCCGATTCCTCCATGGCGAGCTGCATGGTGCGAATCGCGCGCTTGAGCAAGGAGGTATGCACGACATCGAAGGCCAGGCCCTCATCCTGCATTAATTTGCCGGCGGCTTTGGCCTCGGCTACCCCTTTTTCGGAAAGATCAACATCCACCCAGCCCGTGAACCGGTTATCAAGGTTCCACTGGCTCTGGCCGTGTCGTAGCAGGACGAGCGTCTTCGTCATCGATGGGTCGCGTTTCGAATGAATGCTCGGATGATACCGCAGGCTTCTCGTTCACCGGCGGCGATACCGACCGAGACCGCTTGGATTGTTCACGGACAAAGCTGGCGACCTTGTCCACGGCATCGGACAGCCCACGCAGCGGCGCACCGAACACCGCCAGCATCTTCTCGTGCGACATCTTGGAATAGATGATCAGCTTCGGCTCGCCACCCTCTTCCGCGATGCGCTGAGCCAGGTCGCGCGAGTTGTTGGCATAGACCGACTGGTCATTCTCGCCGTGCAGCAGCAAGGTCGGCGGCACCTGTCCATCAACGAAATTCACCGGCTGCGACTGCGGGTGCTCGGATTCCGGACCAAACACGGCCCGCAGCTGCTCGTCTTCGATCGGCAGGAAATCGTACGGACCGGACAGCCCGATGAAACCACGCAGCCACTGCCGACTGCCGCCCTGCGCCTGCAGGAAACGGCCATCGGTTGCCAGCATCGCGGCGATGTGGGCGCCCGCCGAATGCCCCATCACGAACAGCTTGTCCGGATCGCCGCCGTAGCGCTGCGCAATCTGCCGGGTGTAGGCGACCGCCGCAGCGCCGTCTTCAACAAAGGCCGGGAACCGCACCGCCGGATACAGCCGATAATCGGGTACGACGGCGACAAAGCCGCGCGACGTCAGGGCTTGTGCGACGAACTCGTAGAGCTCCTTGCTGCCATCGCTCCAGCGGCCGCCGTAGAAAAACACCACCACCGGGGCGCCGCTCGCATCCGTGGGCGAGTAAATATCGAGCTTCTGCCGCGGCTCCGGGCCGTAGGACAGATTGGTCGCCTTTTCCAGCCCACGTTGCGGCGTGAACGCGTTCAGCACCTTCTGCCCGGCGCAGCCGGTCAGCAGCATCACGGCCAAGCCGGTCAACGCCAGGGCGCGTCCTGCGCCGTTTGCAAAGCCTGTCATGTCATCGTCACCAGCTCTTCAGCACTCGTCGGGTGGATGGCCACCGTCTCGTCAAAATCACGCTTGGTCGCGCCCATCTTCATGGCCACGGCGAAGCCCTGCAGCATTTCATCGGCCCCGCCACCGAACAGGTGGCAGCCGACGACACGTTCGTCGTCGCCCACGCAGACCAGCTTGAAACAGCTGATCTGCTTGTTGTCCAGCACGCCGTAGTACAGGGAGCGGAAGGTGGATCGATACACCTTGACCGCATCACCGAACTGCTCGCGCGCCTGCTGCTCGGTCAAACCGACCGTGCCGATGGTGGGTGAGGAGAACACCACCGTCGGGATCATGTTCATGTCCAGATGCCGGCCTGTCTGGCCGCCGAATACACGGTCCGCCAGCCGTCGACCGGCTGCAATCGCTACGGGCGTCAGCGCCGGCCCGCCGGTCACGTCACCCACCGCGTAAACGCCAGACTGATTGGTGTTCTGGTAGGCATCGACCGGCACAAAGCCGCGTTCGTCCATTTCGATACCCGCTGCGTCCAGCCTCAGCGCTTGGGTTTCGGGGGAACGACCCACTGCCCAGAGGACCTGATCCACGCGCAGAGGTTCCGGAGCGCCGTGGTGGACCAGCAGGTCCTCGCCGTCGCGTTCGACCTTCGACACCGGACTGTTCGCGAGCATCCGCACCTTCTGGTCGCTCATCGCCTCGGCCAGTAGCGGGCCCAGCATGGCGTCGAAATCACGCAGCACGGTGTCGCGGCGGAACAGCAGATTGGTCTGGCTGCCCAGCGCCGCGAGAATGCCCGCAAGCTCGACGGCGATGTAGCCGGCACCCACGACAGCCACCCGTGGCGGCAAGGCCTCAAGCGCGAAAAAACCATCGGAATCGATGCCCAATTCGGCGCCCGGTATCTGCGGGCGGCTCGGCCGTCCGCCCACGGCCACCAGCACATGCTCGGCTTCGAACTCGGCCTGGTCGACACGCACACGCCGCGGGCCTACGAACTGCGCCGCGCCCCGCACCACCTCCACGCCTTCGCGATCCAGGTTCGAATCGTAGATCCCATTGAGCCGGCGAATGTAGGCCTCACGCCGCTCAACCAGGCGGCCCCAGTCGTGGGTCATGGGATTACCGTCGAACCCGTAGTCAGGCATGTCGCTCATGGACTTGGCTAACCTCCCGGCCTGCCACATCACCTTTTTCGGCACGCAGCCAACATTGACGCAAGTGCCGCCCATGCGGCCCCGCTCAATCAGAATCACCCGGGCACCATGCTTGGCGGCCCGCCGCGCGGTGGCGACGCCGGCGCTGCCGCCACCGATCACCAGAAAGTCTGTTTTCGTTGTCATTCCATGAATCCTTGGCATGTCGTCTGGCGCAATCTCACGAGAATCTGCGACCGACGATAGGGATTGGCTCCTGCAATGAGATGAAAGTTTCCGGGTTCGCGTTGTGACCGGACCGGTCAGGGCCTAGACTTTTGCAATCGAACCGCGGGGAATCGGGGATGGAATCTGCATCGAGTGCGATCAGCACGTTCGTTTTCTGGGGCATTGCCCTCGGCGCTGTGCTGTATGGCATCGTCATTTACAACAATCTGGTCAATCTGAAGCACGCCGTCAGCAAGGCGTGGAGCAACATCGACGTGTTGCTCAAGCAGCGTCACGACGAGCTGCCAAAGTTGATCGAGACCTGCAAACAGTACATGAAGTTCGAGCAGGAAACGCTCGAAAAAGTGATGCAGGCACGCTCGGCCGCGCAGGCGGCAAGAGCCAATGGCGACGTCAAGGGCGTCGGCCAAGCCGAGACCCAGATGCGGCTCGGGCTGGGCAATTTGTTCGCGGTGGCCGAGGCCTATCCGGAGCTCAAGGCAAACCAATCGTTCCAGCAATTGCAGGCCCGCATCACCGGCTTGGAGAACGCCATTTCCGATCGTCGCGAGTACTACAACGAGACCGTGAACAACAACAATGTGCGCATCGAGCAGGTGCCTGATGTGCTGATCGCGCGCATCTTCAATTTCAAGTCGGCGGATCTGCTGGAATTCTCGGAAACCGAGAAGGCGGACGTGGACGTGCGCGCCCTGTTCAGTTGAGGCCCAAGACGCCCGCCCGGGCTGACTGACACCACAGGTGGACGCACTGCTAACGGACATCGCCACCGCTCCGAATGGCGAATTCTGGTTCTGGACCGGCGCCCTGATCGTCGCGGCGCTGGTCACGCTGTGCATCAGCTTTCTGTTTCTGAAGCGTTCGCGGCTGATCACCGATACGCCCACGGCCAAGATCCGATCAGCCCCGCAGGGCTATGTGGAGCTCACCGGCTACGGCAAGATGCTGGACGGCCCGCCAATCCACGCGCCGCTGACCCACGCCCCCTGCGTCTGGTGGTGGTTCAAGATCGAGGAGCGCCGGACTTCACACTCGAACGGACGCCGCACGACGCGCTGGGTCACCATCGACCAGGGCCGCTCCGACGCCCTGTTCCTGTTGGTCGACGACACCGGGGAGTGCATCGTCGACCCGGAGGCTGCCCAGGTCATCCCCGGCATTCGCCACCGCTGGCATGGGACGTCATCGCGACCGCGCAGTGGCCCCAAGAGCGGCTCGTTCGGGCTGTTCGGCCGCTACCGCTATATCGAGCACAGCATTCCTCTGCTGCACCCCATCTATGCACTGGGCCAGTTTCGCTCTCAGGGCGTGCATCACGCGTTCGACGAACAGGCGGATGTTCGCGAACTGCTTGCCGAATGGAAACGCGATGAAGCAGCCTTGCTGCATGAGTTCGACGCCGACGGCAACGGCGAAATTGATCTGACGGAATGGGAACAGGTGCGCGCCAGGGCGGTGGAGCAGGTGCGCGCCAAGCTCGCCGAGCAGGCGGCGCAACCCGACATTCACGTGCTGGCCCGCTCAGCCAACCGCAAGCCCTTCCTGATCTCCGCGGTACCACAGGAAAAGCTCGTCCGTCGCTACCGTCTGCAGGCAGCGCTGGGCTTTGCCGGATTCCTGCTGTCCGGCTCGGCCGCGACCGCGGCGCTGGTCGCACGCGGCCTGCTCTGACCCCATGGGCAGGGACGGCGGCGCGCCGCCTGCGTGATAGAGTTTCGCCCCGTTTTTTCACCGCCGATGCCCGCATGAGCAACCCTTTGCTGGAGATGATTCGCGGCCGCGATCTGCCGCCGTTCTCCGACATTCGCCCGGAACATGCCGAACCAGCGCTGGATGCCGTGTTGCAGGCCAACCGCGACGCGATCCGCGAACTCGAACAAGTGGAATCGCCGAGCTGGACAAACTTTGTCGCGCAGCTCGAACAGCTGGACAACGACCTGCACCGCGTGTTCTCGCCGGTGAGCCATCTCAACGGTGTCGCGAATACCCCGGAGTGGCGCAGCGCCTATAACGTCTGCCTGCCCAAGCTCTCGGCCTACTCAACCGAGATGGGACAGAACCAGGCGCTATACCAGCGTTTTGCGCAGATCGCCGAGTCCGCGGACTTCGCCGGGTTGCCGACACCACGCAAGACCATCATCGAACACGCGATTCGTGATTTCCGACTGGCGGGTGTGCATCTGCAAGGTGAGCAGCGCTCACGCTATGCCGAAATCCAGCAACAGCTTTCGGTGCTCCAGACGCGGTTCCAGGAACAGGTGCTCGATGCCACCGAAGCCTGGGTGTGGCAGACCGACCATGTCGAGGATCTCGACGGGCTGCCGCAACGCGCCCTGGATGCCGCGGCGGAAGCCGCCAAGGCGAGGGAATTGAGCGGGTATGCGGTCACGCTTGATGCGCCGAGCTATATCGCGGTGATGACCTACGCCCAGGATCGAAGCCTGCGCGAGCGCGTCTACACCGCCTACGCGACCCGTGCCTCCGACCAGGGGCCCAAGACCGGCGACTGGGACAACGCACCGGTCATCCAGGACATTCTGGATCTGCGCCAGGAGCTGGCCGCGCTGGTCGGCTACCCGACCTACGCCGACTATTCGCTGGCGACCAAGATGGCCGACTCACCGGCCGCGGTCGAGCAGTTCCTGCTGGATCTGGCCACCAAGGCGCGACCCGCGGCGCAATCCGAGCTGGATGCGCTGGCCGGCTTCGCGACCAGCGTCGGTGGCCCCTCCACGCTGGAACCCTGGGACGTCGGGTTCTACGCCGAGCAGTTTCGCGAGGCAACACTGGGGCTGTCCGAGGAGATGCTGCGGCCCTACTTCCCTGCGCCGCAGGTGCTCACGGGGATGATGGCGGTTGCAGAACGACTCTATGGCGTGCGCTTCCAGGCGGTGGATGACGCGAATGTGTGGCATGCCGATGTCACCGCCTACGCGGTGGTCGACGACCATGGCCAGCGACGCGGCCTGTTCTATGTCGACCCCTACGCGCGGCCGGGCAAGCGCGGCGGCGCCTGGATGGACGACTGCCAGGGCCGCTACCGCACCGACACGATCGATCAGCTGCCGATCGCCTTCCTGGTCTGCAACTTCGGAGGGCCGGTAGACGGCAAGCCCGCCTGTTTGTCGCATAGCGAGGTCGAGACGCTATTCCATGAGTTCGGCCATGGCCTGCATCACCTGCTGACTCAGGTCGATGAGCTATCGGTCTCGGGCATCAATGGCGTGGCCTGGGACGCTGTCGAGTTACCCAGCCAGTTCATGGAAAACTGGACCTACGAGCGCGAGGCGCTGGACAGCTTCGCCCGTCATGTCGACACCGGCGAGCCCATCCCCGATGCGCTGCTGAACAAGCTGCGGGCGGGACGCCGCTTCCAGGCCGGCATGGCGACGGTCCGCCAGCTGGAGTTCGCGCTGTTCGATCTGCGACTGCATCGCGACCACGTCCGCGGGGAAGCCGCGAAAGTGCTGGACACGCTCGCTCAGGTCCGCAGCGAGGTGGCGGTGATTCATCCACCGAGCTGGCATCGTTTCCCCTGCAGCTTTTCGCATATCTTCGCCGGTGGCTACGCGGCGGGTTACTACAGCTACAAGTGGGCGGAGCTGCTCGCGGCCGACGCCTTCGAGTTGTTTGTTGAACGCGGCGTGTTCGACACGGAGGCTGCTACCCGCTTCCGCGACAATATCCTCGCCAAGGGTGGCAGCCGTCCAGCTGCCGAGTTGTTCGAGGCCTTTCGCGGGCGGCCGCCGGAGCCGGAAGCCCTGCTGCGCCTGCATGGACTGGCCGCATGAGCGCGCCCACACGCATCGCGACCTGGAACGTGAACTCGCTGAACGTGCGCCTGCCGCATCTGCTGCAGTGGTTGGGCGAGGACGGTGTCGACATCGTCGCGATTCAGGAAACCAAGCTGACCGATGATCGCTTCCCGGTCGAGGCCCTGCAGGAAGCCGGCTGGCACTGTGCCTGGCATGGTCAGAAAACCTACAACGGGGTCGCCCTCGTCAGTCGCGAGCCGATCAGCGACGTCGTCACCGGCATTCCCGGCTTCGACGATACCCAGGCTCGGGTGATCGCCGGGACCATCGGTGATATCCGCACGCTTTGCGTCTACGTGCCGAACGGCCAGGCGGTGGGATCGGACAAATACGCCTACAAGCTGGAATGGCTCGCCGCCCTACGCGACTACGTGGTGAACATACTCGCCGAACACCCGAATCTGGTGGTGTCCGGCGACTTCAACATCGCACCCACCGAGGCCGACACCCATGACCCGGACCGCTGGGAAGGCCACATTCTCTGCAGCGACGCCGAACGCGCCGCCCTCCAGGCGCTGCTGGACACCGGCCTGACGGACGCATTCACCCGGATCGACCCGCCGGAACAGCGCTTCACCTGGTGGGATTATCGACAGGGCGGTTTCCGTCGGGGGCTCGGCCTGCGGATCGATCATCATCTGATCAGCGAACCGCTGCTCCAGCGATTCGACAGCTTCGCCATCGATATCGAGCCACGCCGCTGGGAGCGCCCGTCCGACCACACGCCGGTGGTCTGCGGCCTGCGCTGACCGTATCTGGAACCACCGTCAATGTCAGACCAGCAGCCCTGCACAGCGCTGTCCTTGAACTGAGAACAGGGTCACGCTCGGATGTGGCTGCGAAGTAAACCGCGGTCTACCATCCGGAAAAGCATAGAAGGCCCGTCAGACCGCGCAGCGCGGAGGATATGAAATGGGGCAACAGGCACATTACGACGTCACTGGCACAGTCCACCTGGCGGACCCAAAGGCGGTTGAAACCGCCGTACTCGACCTGTTGACGCATCGCTTCACCGCGGTTGATGTCGCCCTGATCTCCCGTGCATTCCAGACGTTTAGCGCATTGTTCGCCGGTCTGCTGCCGGGCTTCAAAGGCTGCGACACCTGGTACCACGATGCCCAACACAGCCTGGATGCCACGCTGGCCTTCGCACGCCTGCTCGATGGCTACGAGCAATCCGTGCCGCCGGCGGAGCAACTGGGCACCGAGCGCGCCATGCTGGGCGTGATCATCGCCTTGTTTCATGATGCCGGTTATGTGCGCTCCGACCGTGATGTCGGCCACCGCAACGGCGCTGAATTCACGCTCTGCCATGTCGCTCGCAGCGGTGCATTCATCAGCGATTTTCTAAAGGGCACGCAGCTGGAGAAGTACGCCGACGTGTCACGTCAGATCGTGCATTTCACCGGCTACGAAATTGCGCTGGACAAGATCCGCGTCTCAGATCCGCGTGACCGGCATCTCGGCTATTTCCTCGGCACGGTCGATCTGCTCGCCCAGATGGCCGACGCCTGCTATCTGGAAAAGTGCTGGCACCACCTGTATCGCGAGTTTTCCATCTGCGGGCTGGCGGGCGACGCGCAGCCAGGGCGGCCGAAACCGGTCTACAGCTCGGCCGAGGACCTGATGCGCAAGACCCCGGACTTCAATCGGATGGTCTGGAAGGACCGGCTCGATGGTTATTTCGAAGGCTGCTACCGCTATCTGAACGCACACTTCAACGGCGACAACCCCTACGTGAACGCCATCGATGAGCATGTCGCCCGGCTCGACCATCTTTTGGCCGACGACGCCTTGCACGAATTACGGCACGAACCGGAAGTGATCGGCGCCGCGCAGCTGCGCTCGACCCTGAACTCACCTCCGGCTGCCTGATCCGTCGTGACGGGCTCATCGGCCTGCCACTGGACGGGGCCCGTCAAGCACACGACCCTTCAGAAACAGAGCACCTCACAATCGCTCCCTGCGTGGTGGCGCGACAAGGCAGGTCGGCGGCCGCCGCTAAGTTCAAGCAAGCAATCGGGACCCTGGAATTCCTGACGAGTGCCAGGGAGCGCGTGGTCTACCTGTAGCCGCGAGCATGGCGTGTACGCAATCGCTTTGCTTGGCAACAGGATACCCATCGACACACGCCAGCGATTTCCGCTCAACAAAGGTCGCGGTCGGCATCTGCAAGACGCCGACCG
>NZ_CAXRDQ010000089.1:0-35180 GCF_964229365.1 Abyssibacter sp.
CCCGCTTTTTTGTGCCCGCGATGCTGGATCGCTAGCGTCGATGCTATGCTCAAGGCGTCAATATCTTGGGTAGTTCACGGGGTTCTTGCCTCGACAGTGGCGGATTCTGCGTTTCGGCCTGTGTCGCCCATCCTGCTCGCCTGCAGCCTGATCGGCTGTGGTGGTGATACGGAGTCCGCTGCGCAAGCCGATGATCCGCTCGCCACAGGTGCGGGTTTTATCGCCTTGACCACCACGCTGCTCGGCGGTGACGCCATCAGCCAGAAATCCATGGGATTCGGCGCATTGACGGCGCCGGGCCGCAAGGCGGCCGTCACAACGGCCTGCGACAGCGGCAGCATGACGGTCGATGAGGCAACAGGGCGCACCGAATACGACAGCTGCGTCACCCAGTTCACCAACGGTGGTTACAGCCTGACGTCCACGCTGGATGGCGTGGAGATCTCCACTGAAACCGATTGTCCGGACACCTCGTCCTGCGCCGCCAACAGTACGTTCTTCTTGGATCAGTACGGCGAGAACGGGCAGCCGCTGGTCGCCGTGAATCAGGATTCCAATGGCGTGGATGTACGGTCCACGGCATTGCTCACAGATCGCTATTCGGTGGCCACGAGCAACGACACCACCACCTACAACTCTTTGCTCAACGGTCGCGTCACGTCGCAGGACCGGGCTGCCGGTTTGCCTGAACTGCGTTTCGGTTACAACGAAGTTCGCTTTGTCGAGGTCGAAAGCCCGCAAGGCTATTCCGTTGCGATTGACGGTGCGTTCAATTCGAATGCGGGCAGCATTGCCGCCGGCTGTGCCAGTGGCGCCGCCATGTTCGCCACGACGACCCCGGTCCAGTTCGATTCGGGTGGCGCACTGACGGCGGGCGAGCTCACCGTGACATTGGCGGACGACACGGCCGTGACCGCCACGGTGGAGAACGGTGTGTTCGTGATCCGCTCCGGCGGCGAGAGCACGACGTACAGCCTTGCCCAGCTGAGTGCGCTTTGCAGCTAAGCCATTAACTAGGATTGCCCGTCGACGTTTTCCCCTGACGTCCCGTTCCTCGCGGGTACGGTCGCCTCGACGCGGGCTCTTAATACGCCGTCGGTCAGGCGCAGATCAATGGCATCGCCCGCGCTGACCTGACTCACCGAACGGATGACCTGCTGTTCGGGGTTTGTCGCCACGGCGAAGCCGCGGTTGAGTACAGCCAGGGGGCTGACGGCCTCCAACTCGCGGCCCATCGCGCCGACTCGCATTCGTTGATCGTCCAGCTTGCGGACAGTCGCGCGCGTCAGCGCCGTCTGTAGCTGATCGATGTGTCGGGCTGCGCGTTGCAAGCCCAGCCGTGGATGCTGGCCGCCGAGTCGGGAATCCAGCGCATTCAACCGCTGACCCGCGATCTGCAACCGGCTGTACGCGAGTCGCTGCAGGCGCTCCGCCAGTTCATCCACGCGCTGTGCCCGCTGCTCCAGATGGCGCCCGGGATGGGCGAGGGTGACGCGGTGGTGCAGTGTCGTGACCTCACGGGTGCGGACCGCCAGCAACGCGCGCAGTGCGCGCTGTGACTGGGCGGCATGGCTTGTCAGCACTGCCATGCGTTCGCGTAGATCCGGCGCGGCAAGCTCGGCGGCTGCCGATGGCGTGGGTGCCCGCAAGTCGGCGACGAGGTCGGTAATGGTCGTGTCCACCTCATGGCCGACACCGCTGATGACCGGGATGCGGGAGGCGACGATGGCGCGGGCCACCCGCTCTTCATTAAACGGCCACAAGTCTTCGAGTGATCCGCCGCCACGGCTGACGATCAGAACATCGGCCTCACCGTGAATATTGGCGCGCGCGATGGCGTCCTCGACCCCGGCCGCGGCGCGGTCGCCTTGCACCAGAGTCGGGTAAACAACGACATCGATGAGCGGGCATCGCCGCGCCAGCACCGCGCGGATATCACGCAGGGCGGCTCCGGTGGCCGAGGTGACGATGCCGAGGCAGGTCGGGTTTGACGGAATGGATCGCTTGCGCTCCGGTTCGAACAGTCCTTCGGCCGCCAGTTTTTGCTTGAGCGCTTCGAACTGCAGGCGTAGCGCGCCTTCGCCGGCCGGCTCCATGTGTTCGATGATGAGCTGAAAATCGCCGCGCGCCTCGTACAGTCCCAGCCGGCCGCGCACCAGCACCTCGTCGCCGTCGCGGGGCGGCTGTCCGACCAGTCGATTGGCATTGCGGAACATCGCGCAGCGTAGTTGAGCGCCCGCGTCCTTGAGACTCAGGTACCAGTGGCCGGAGCGGGGCACCGAAAGATTAGATATTTCGCCCTGCACCCAGATCCGGCCAAAGCCTTGCTGCAGCAGCAGTCCGACCTCCCGGTTGAGCTGGCTCACGGTGAAAATGGCGCGGCGATCGTCTGAGTTCATGCCAAATGGGTTTGCTGGAGGGCCAGGGGCTTGCGCAGCCGCGTATACTACGCCCCCCTTCAGACCCGAACTCCGCCATGCGCTTGAGTGAAGAGGCACTCACCTTTGACGATGTCCTGCTAACGCCGGCCTTCTCAAACATCTTGCCGCGCGAGGTTGACCTCACCACCCCGCTGACGCGCGAAATTCGACTCAACGTCCCGCTGTTGTCTGCGGCGATGGATACGGTGACCGAGGCCCGGCTGGCGATCGCGCTGGCGCAGGAGGGCGGATTGGGCATCGTCCACAAGAATATGCCGCCTGCCGATCAGGCGCGTGAAGTGCGCAAGGTCAAGAAATTCGAGTCGGGTGTGATCAATGATCCGATCACGGTGTCGCCGACGGCGACGATTCAGCAGGTGCTGGACCTGACCCGCAAGCACAGCATTTCGGGCGTGCCGGTCGTCGATGGCACCGAGCTGGTCGGTATCGTCACCAGTCGTGACCTGCGGTTCGAGACGCACTACGACGCCCCGGTCGCCAGCGTGATGACCCCCAAGGAGCGTCTGGTCACCGTGCGCGAGAACGCGGGCAAGCAGGAGGTCATGGACCTGCTGCACAAGCATCGCATCGAAAAGGTGCTGGTGATCAACGATGCCTTCGAGTTGCGCGGCATGATCACGGTCAAGGACATCCAGAAGTCCACGGATTTTCCGAACGCCTGCAAGGACAGCCACGAGAGCCTGCGCGTCGGTGCTGCCGTCGGCACGGGCGCGGACACCGAGGAGCGTGTCGCAGCATTAACCGAAGCCGGCGTGGATCTGGTCGTGGTCGATACCGCGCACGGGCATTCGCAGGGCGTGCTAGATCGCGTGAGCTGGATCAAGAAGCACTACCCGGATCTACAGGTGGTTGGCGGCAACATCGCCACCGGAGACGGCGCATTGGCCTTGGTCAACGCCGGGGCGGATGCGGTCAAGGTCGGTATCGGGCCGGGGTCCATCTGCACGACGCGGATTGTCGCCGGTGTCGGTGTTCCGCAGATCACCGCGGTGGCCAATGTGGCCGATGCCCTGCGCAGCAAGGGCGTGCCGCTGATCGCCGATGGCGGCATTCGTTACTCCGGCGACATGGCCAAGGCGCTGGCCGCCGGCGCGTACTGCGTCATGGTCGGCGGCATGCTGGCCGGCACGGATGAGGCCCCCGGCGACATCGAGCTGTACCAGGGCCGTTCCTACAAGTCCTACCGCGGCATGGGCTCGCTGGGTGCGATGGGGCAGGGCTCCAAGGATCGCTACTTTCAGGATGCGACGCAGGAGTTGGAAAAGCTCGTGCCGGAGGGCATCGAGGGTCGCGTGCCGTACAAGGGATCGATGTCGTCCATCGTCCATCAGTTGATCGGCGGCGTCCGGGCCGCCATGGGCTACACCGGCTGCGGCAGTGTGGATTCACTGCGCACCGAGGCCACCTTTGTACGCATCACCGGCGCGGGTGTGCGTGAGTCGCATGTCCACGATGTATCCATCGTCAAGGAAGCCCCGAATTATCGGGTCGAACGTTAGACCGAGAACAGCATGCAGCCCAGTGACGACAAGATCCTGATTCTGGATTTCGGCTCCCAGTACACCCAGTTGATCGCGCGCCGCGTGCGCGAGTTGGGCGTCTACAGCGAAATCCATCCCTGGGACTGGACCGCAGAGCAGATTCGCGGTTTTTCGCCCAAGGGCATCATTTTCTCGGGTGGGCCTGAAACCGCATCGGTTGCCGATGGCCCGCGGGCCGATGCCGAGGTCTACGGCATGGGCGTGCCGATTCTCGGCATCTGCTATGGCATGCAGACCATGGCGGCTGAACTCGGCGGCCAGGTCGCGCCGTCGACCAAGCGCGAGTTCGGGTACGCACGTGTGGCCCGTACCGGCGCCTGTCGCCTGCTCGACGATATCGAGGACGCCGTGACCACTGAGGGTATGGCGCAGCTTGATGTCTGGATGTCACATGGTGACCGTGTGGAAACGCCGCCGAATGGCTTTTCGGTGGTCGCTGGCACCGAGTCAGCGCCCGTCGCTGGCATCGCCGATGACGGCCGCGGCTTTTACGGCCTGCAGTTCCATCCGGAGGTGACGCACACGATTCAGGGCGCCCGGATTCTGGGTCGCTTCGTGCATGACATCTGTGGCTGCGGCAACGCCTGGCAACCCGGCAACATCATTGAGTCACTCACCGCCAAGGTCCGTGATCAGGTCGGTGGCGGCAAGGTGTTGCTCGGTCTGTCCGGGGGTGTCGATTCATCCGTCGTGGCCGCGCTGTTGCATCAGGCGATCGGCGAGCAACTGACCTGCGTGTTCGTCGACAATGGGCTATTGCGCAAGGAAGAAGGCGATCAGGTCATGGCGACCTTCTCGCAGCACCTTGGCGTCAAGGTGATCCGTGTCGATGCCGAAGAGCGCTTCCTGTCGGCCCTGGCCGGCGAGGACGATCCCGAGGCCAAGCGCAAGATCATCGGCAAGACGTTTATCGACGTCTTCGACGAAGAGGCCGGCAAGCTGGCGAATGTCGATTTTCTAGCCCAGGGCACCATCTACCCGGATGTGATCGAGTCGGCCGGCGCGTCGACGGGCAAGGCGCATGTGATCAAGTCCCATCACAACGTGGGTGGTTTGCCCGAGCACATGAAGCTGCAGCTGGTCGAGCCCCTGCGCGACCTGTTCAAGGACGAGGTGCGCAAGATCGGTCTGGAACTGGGCCTGCCGCGCGAAATGGTTTACCGCCATCCCTTTCCCGGGCCAGGACTGGGCGTGCGGATACTCGGTGAGGTGAAGAAGGAATATGCCGACCCGCTACGCGAGGCCGATGACATCTTCATCTCCGAACTGCGCAAGCATGATCACTACGATGCGGTCAGTCAGGCGTTTGCGGTATTCCTGCCGGTTCGTAGCGTCGGCGTGATGGGTGACGGTCGCCGCTACGAGCATGTCATCGCACTGCGTGCGGTCGAAACCGTCGATTTTATGACCGCCCGATGGGCACATCTTCCCTATGACTTTCTCGATCATGTGGCACGCCGCATCGTGAACGAGGTGGACGGCATCTCCCGCGTCGTCTACGACATTTCAGGGAAGCCGCCGGCCACGATCGAGTGGGAGTGAACCCGCACCCGCGCTGAACCCGCGGCGAGATCGACGTCGGCGTGGAGAGCAACATGCACAGAATCTCCCGACTACCGTTCATGCTCGCCATGCTGCTACTGCCTGGGTTGGCGGTGGCCGGCGAGACCAGCAGCCGGGCGGTCGCGTTGGAGTTGCTGGATCGGCTGGATCAGGGGCGGTACGCCGAAGCCGTGGAGCCGTTCACGCCCACCATGGTGGATGCGGTTCCCGCCACCCAGTTACATGCGATCTGGACCTCGTTGCCGGCCCAGTTCGGCGCCCCGCTGCATCGTGGCGCCGTGACGACAACCCCGGCTCAGGGCGTCGAACTCGTGGCCGTGCCGCTCTACTACGAGCGTGGCGCGCTGACGGCCAACGTGGCGATCACGCCCGATGGTCAGATCGCTGGCTTCCGACTCGTGCCGCTGGTTCCACCACCCGAATCGGTGCCGGCGGCGGCAGGTTTCATCGAACGTCCTATCCAGGTTGTCAGCCAGCGTTTGCCCCTGGCGGGGACACTCACCGTACCCAAGGGCGAAGGGCCGTTCCCCGCTGTCGTCCTCGTGCACGGGTCGGGCCCGCATGGCCGGAACGAGACCATCGGCCCGAATCACATCTTTCTGCAGCTAGCCCGCGGACTGGGCGAGCAGGGCATCACCGTGCTGCGCTATGACAAGCGCACGCATACCTACCCCGAGCAGTTTGCGGACGGTGATTTCACCATGGAAGACGAGACCATTGCGGATGCGGTGGCCGCGGTCGAGGTCCTGCGTGAACAGCCGGAGGTCCGGGCCGGTGACGTCTTCGTCCTGGGCCACAGCCAGGGCGGTATGCTGGCGCCGCGTATCGCGGAGCGGACGCAGGGATTGGCGGGTCTCGTGCTGTTCGCGGCGCCGGCGCGGTCGTTACTGGATTTGTTGCCGGAGCAGAATCGCTATTTGTTCGGGCTGGATCGACGCATCACCGACGAAGAACGAGACTTTCTCGAAACCTTGGAACAGCAGATCGCTGCCCTGCGCAGCGAGCGGCCGATCGACCGCAAGAACACCCCCATGCAGCTGCCAGCTGCCTATTGGCATCATGCCGATCGCATTGATCCGGTGGCGGATGCCCAGGGCATCGATGTTCCGATGTTGCTCGTTCAGGGTGGCCGCGATTTCCAGGTGACCCAGACCGATTGGGAGCGCTGGAAGCAGGGGCTGGCGGACCAAACCGGCGTAGAGTTCCGGTATTACCCGACGCTGAATCATCTGGGGATCGCGGGCCAGGGCGCGAGCAGTCTTGCGGAGTACCAGGAACCCGGCGACGTGGACATGCAGCTGATCACTGACATTGCCGGCTGGATCAATCAGGTGCCCGATGCCTGATTCGACCACGCCGGCGGTCGCCACCGACCATGACTGGATGCAACGGGCGCTAGAGCTCGCCGAGCGTGCGGCGCAGGCCGGCGAGGTACCCGTTGGCGCTGTTGTTGTGCGAGATGGGGTCGTGTTGGGCGAAGGGTGGAATCAGCCGATCGGCCTGTCTGACCCGACCGCGCACGCCGAGATTCAGGCCCTGCGCGCTGCGGCCAGCGCCATCGGCAACTACCGGCTGGTCGGCTGCGACCTATACGTGACGCTCGAACCTTGTGCGATGTGCGCTGGCGCCATCGTCACCGCGCGTATCCGCCGCGTAATTTACGGGGCCGATGACCTGCGTGCCGGCGCCGCCGGGTCGGTCTTCTCGGTGCTGCCGGGTGAGCAACTCAATCATTGTTGCGAGCTGACAACCGGCGTACTCGCGGAGCAGTCGGCCGATCAACTGCGCGGCTTCTTCCGTGCCCGGCGCAAATAGGCCTGTTCAGGGCACTCCGTCAAAAAACTCGACGATGCCTGTTTCCAGTGAATATTCCGCGCCGACCACGACCAGCCCATCATTGTGGATGAGCGATTCCAGAATCTTCGACCCGTAGCGAAGCTGGTTGGCCGACGCCGCAACATTGGCGCGCACAGCCCGGTCCATCAACGCCATCGGCTGCTCATCAGGAAAAGCGTCCAGCAGCGGATCGACCACCGGCCGGATGCGGTCGACGATGGCATGCAGGTTGGGTGAGCGTGTCTCGCTTGGCTGGTCGAGTTGCTCCAGCGTTGCGGCGACGGCTCCGCAGCTTGTGTGCCCCATCACCACGACCAGGCGAGTGCCGAAGCGATCCGCCGCAAATTCCACGCTGCCAACCAGCGACGGCGCGATGACGTTGCCGGCCACACGAATCACGAATAGATCGCCCAGGCCCTGGTCGAAGACCAACTCGGCAGGTGCGCGGGAATCGGAGCAGCCGAGAATGATCGCAAACGGTTCCTGCCCACCCACCAGCTGCAAGCGCCGCATGGGGTCGCTCACACCGTTGGAGCCCTGGGCTTCGTTGGCGACAAATCGGGCATTGCCTTCCTTCAGGCGTTTGAGAGCGTCTCCGGCTGACAGCATCTGGCTTCCTTTTCGATCGTGTTAAACGGGTGGATGTCCTGGCTGATTCCAGACCAGCCGTGTACGGACTCCAGCGACATGTGCATCAGGTAGGCATCGGCCAGACCATGGGTCGGGTGCGCGAAGGCCTCCGGTTGCCTACCGATAATCGTAAACCCCATCCGCTTTCACAAGCGCACACATCCGTTCGAGGCCACGGCGTCGCACCCCGTCTGCTCAGCGACGGGGGCGGCCGCCAGAGACCGCAATGGCGCGGACCGAACTCTCAGCGTTTCAGCGTCGCGTCGAGAAAGCGGCCGAACGCGGCCCAGGACGATTGGTCAGCCTGCTCGCGGTAGCTGTCCTGACCGAACACGGTGAAGGCATGCGGCGCGCCGCCATAGGTCGTCATCGTGTGCGGCAGCCCGGCCGATTCCAGTTCGTTCGCCAGCGCACCGAAGTGGTCCATGGTGATGTGCCCGTCGGCGGTGCCGTGCTGAATCAAGTAGCGACCCTTGGCCTTGGAATAGTCCTGCCCCTCGGGCGTGGACAGCCCGCCATGGAAGGTCACGAAACCCTCCAGATCGGCGCCGGAGCGTGCCAGTTCCAATACCGCGGCGCCGCCGAAGCAGTAGCCCATCGCCACTGCGTGGTCGGTGTCCGCGCCCAGGCCGCGGGCCGAGCGCAACGCGCCTTGCATCAGGGCGCGCAGCTTGTCGCGATCCTGGTACAGCTCGCCGGTGTGCTGGCGCTTGTCTTCGACCGTCGTCGGCCGCACGCCCTTGCCGAACAGGTCGGCGGCGAAAACGGCGTAACCCATCCCGGCGAGCATGTCCGCCCGCTGAATCTCGTAGTCGGTCAGACCATCCCAGTCGTGCAGCAGCAGGACCAGCGGCGCATCCGGTGCAGGGGTGACGAAATAACCCTCGTAGGACTGATTGTTGACGCTGTATTCAGCGGATTGACCGGTGCCGGCCAGACAAAGAGCGGGGACGGTCGCGAGCAGGGCGACAAGAAGTGCGCGGATCATGCGAATACCAGGTTCGGGCGTTGGCGCAGACTACCGCATGTATCAGACGGCAAAAAAATGGGGCGGCTTGAACCGGGCCGCCCCAATACGCACAGATCGTCTTTCTTGGTATGCGTTATTCGTTACCGGCTCCGGACGACGCTTGGAAATCAACCGTCGTCACGGTTTCCGCCTGTATGGAAATGTCGTTCTCGACGTCGCCAAAGGTGATGGCGTCGTCCTGCTCGCCCAGGTCTTCACCGGCCTGGCAGGTGAACGCAGCCGTGTAGTCGCCCGCCAGCAGGAATCCGACTTCGTAGCTGTAACCGACAATCGTGTCGGTCTCGTCGGTGACGGGGGAGACCTGTGCCGTGGTCAGCGGATCAATATCGGCATCGGTGGAGCTGTCTGCATCATCGGGCGTGGTCGCAGCGCCGGTGTAGACGTAGACGGCCGCACCCTCGCCGGAAACCGGATCAGCCGAGCAACTGGCATCGGCGAACAGGTCGGGATCGACCGTGCCGGTGAGCGTGCCGACCTCGGCGTTGTCCACCACGCGCACGACGGGTCGCAGGTTGTAGCAACCGGTGGCACCGCGCTCAGCGATGGATTGCCGCAGATCAAAGTCCACAATGTAGGCGGCCGACTGGCCGGCGGCCACGGTGATCGGACCCTGGAATTTCAGTCCGGACTGCTCGCCGCTGGGTATGACCAGCGGGTAGTCGACGCCATCGATGGTGATGTACGACGGCAGTTCGCTCGGGATGTTGTTGCAGCTGGGCGGCACGGAATCCACCAGCAGCCGGACCTGCTCGTACTCGCCAACCGGCACCTCTTCGCCCTCGATCAGAAACGCGCTGTTGTTGCCTTGCAGGGCGAGCAGGTCGATCTGCTGTGGGGTGTCTAAAACGAAGGTCAGGCGGGGCTCGTCATCGGCGCCCAGCAACTGCACCTCGGTGAAGGTCACAACCACCGCATCGGCCTCGTCGACCGGGGCATCAGTGACCCCGAGCGAGACGAAGCCGGTGCCGGAAATGTCAGCCGATCCCCCGTCGCCACCGCAGGCGGCCAGGGCGACAGCAACAGTCGCGGGAATCAGCAATCTGAAAGCGGACATGGGTCATCTCCTATGACAGTCGAATTCATCTGGCGCGCCCGGCTTGTCCGGACTCGCTGAACACGTAAATCCCCAACCCCGCGAACTCACCACCCTCGTCGGTGCTGTGCTGGACGAGTTCGGCGTCCAGTGTTTTAAGTAGCTGCATACCGGATTCGGCGGCGAAGGCTTGCAGTCGTTCGACGCCGGCCTGCGTCAGGTGGTCAAAGCTGACCTTGCGCTGAAAGCGTGGCGCGGCCGGCTGCTCGATGTTCCAGCCGATGGTGTTGAGCAGCGCGGCGACGTCGGTGCCCATCAGGTCGAGCTTGGCGGTGACGTCTTCGCGCGGCACGTAGGCATCGGTCACCAGCACCAAGCTGCCGGGGCGGGTGGCATCGTCGTCGCCGGAACGGGCAACGCCGGATTGCAGCAACTCGCGCACCACCGCCGTAATGGGAATGTCCGGACAGGCGCGGCCGCGCAACGCCTCCAGCGACGGAGCAGGCCCGTTCACCGGGAGCTGGCGGGGCAGTCCGGCGTCAGTTCGATAGGCGGGCTCGCGGATCCACAGCGCCACCAAGCGCAGCATCGGGTTGAAGACCTGTGCGGGCTGGTCGGCATCGACCTGGCGTTGCACTCGCGCCACGTCCCGGCGGTTAATACCGGTGAGCAACGCCACCCGGGATTTGCTGGCCGGTCGATTGCGGATGCCGAATTCCTCCGATGCCACCGAGATGAAAACGCGCTTCGCAAGCTCAGAGAACGCCGCGTAATCGAAGCCCTGGCGCAGCAGGATGCGCGCGAGCGCGCGCAGCACACGCTCCACAGCGCCTTGCATACGGGCCTGGGCGGTTGGATCAAACTGCGTCGCGCTATCCATATTTGGCATATTAACGCCAAATAAAATTAATTTCCAAGGAGGCCGTCGCCTAACACCCGACGGTGTGGTGGGAACAACGGCGAGAAATTCAGCTGGGGGTCAGGTCGTGCTGCGCTCGCCTGAGTCACCGATCACTTCATTGGCGGCCCGCTGGCCGGCGCGCAGCGCGCCTTCGATATAGCCGCAGAATTCGGTTGCAGTTTCGGTCCCCGCCCAATGAATGCCGTCGCAGGGGCTGCGTAACGCCGGCCCGAGTTCGGTGAGCACCCCAGGCGTTAGCAGCCCCACGTAGCAACCCCGCGACCAGGGATCGGTGATCCAGTCGTGTTCGACATAGCCGATGGGATGACGCGCCGCATCACCGAAATAGCGAACCAGACTGCCCAGCACAGCGGCTCGGCGTTGGTCTGGTGCCGCGGCCGACCAGCGCCGGGCCGGAGCACCGTCGATAAAGCCGACCAGGGCACCGAACTCGCCTGTCGGCGGCGAGGCGTCGAACACCGTGTTAAACGCTAGTGAGTGGCTAACCGCCTCGCCAGACAGGCCAGCACCGCGCCAGAACGGCGTGTCGTAGGCGACCACGGTTTTGATCACCGAGCCCATGGGCATGCGATTGGCCAGCTGCACGCGGTTCGCGGGCAGGGCCGGCTCGAAGGCAATGCGATCCTGCAATGCCGGAGGCAGCGCGCAAACTACGCGCGGGGCGCGGAACTCGGCGCCGGTGGCTGCCGCGACGATCCAGTCGTTTCCGGCACGTTTGACCGCGCAGGCGGGTGATTGCAGGTGAACCTCGCCGGCGGCTACGAGTGGCTGCGCCAGCCACTCGGCTAGTTGAACCATGCCGCCATCGACGGTGGCCGCCTGGGCGCCGCCGGTCACCGAGGTCAACACCTCGAAGTTCTGGTTGGAGGCGCAATAGAACAGAAAGCCGAGGAACGAGAGCATCCCCGGCTCGGCGGTCATCACCGAACGAATGGCGATGTCGAAGATCTCCCGGCCACTGCGTGTGCGCAGGTGCCGGCGCATCCATGACTCCAGGGTCTGGTGGTCCCAGGCGCTGGCCTGGTCGGCCTCCCAGGGTGCATCCAAGGTCAGCGAACGCTGGGCTCGGCTCAGCTTTTGGATGGCGCGCTGCAATTCCAGCAAGGCCAGTGGGTTGGCGTTCGGGATGATGCCGCGGTAACGCTTGAGGCGATCGCGATCGCCGCTGTCGAGGTGTAGCAGCTTGGCGCCATCGGCAAATTGCGGCAGGACGTTCGCGCCGGCCTGATGTGCCAGATTCGACAGCTCGCTGTGCGCCGCGCCGATCCACTGCCCGCCAATGTCCACGGTGCGACCAGCAAGCTCGGTGACGTGCGTGCGGCCGCCGATCCGGTCGCGGGCTTCCAGCACCGTGACCCGCAGGCCGGCATCGTGGAGCCGCCGCGCACATTGCAGGCCGGAGAAACCGGCACCGATCACAATACAGTCACGAGAAATCATCAGCTCTGCAGGCTCCGTCCGAGTGGAACCGACGCCACGCGCCGGAAAAGCCGCTGGTCTCGTTGCTCTGTCCAGGTGAACAGCGACAGTTGATCCAGGGTGAGAGACAAGGCCGCGACACCAGTGCCGGATAGCGTACCGGTGAGTCGCTCGCGATCGGCGCGCGGCAGCTTGCGGCTGAGCCGCGCCACGGTGACGTGCGGTTTGGGCGGTCGCTGGTCTGGCGTGACTGCCGCCGCCGCACACAGGCTGCCCCGGTGGCCGTGGATTAGCGTGTCAAGCAGATTGTCCTGTGCCCTGACCAGCAAGGACACCGCGGATGGCGCACGTGCAGATCCCAGCAGCTGCCAGCGCGTGCCGTCCACGCGGATTCGTGCAGGCATCTGCGCGGCGGCGGTCGTGGCGACATCAAAGGCACGGCGGGCCGGTTGTTCGCCGCAGCGACCAAGAAAGGCGAGGGTGACATGGCGGTCTGTGCCGACCATCAGACGGCTGGATTCCGGAAGCTGCAGGCGCCGGACGCTGGCATCCAGTGCCTCCGGGTCGCTCCAAGCGTCGGCGGGCCAGCCGATGAACCAGTTCGCATCGTCCATCGCTGCATTGTGTTCGACATGCCGCTGCGCGGCCAGATGGCTTCGGCCGTGAGATCATGGGGCATCAGGCCTGTTATCCGCTGGAACCTGGGGGTGCTTTGCGGGTCAGAACAGGATCTCCATGGGATTGGCACGTCGGCGACGGCGCAGGGAAGAATATGCATTGGCATCGTATTGCGTGGCCATGTCTGGCCGCGATGGCTGGACTTGTGGCGGGCTGCAACGGCCCGGCTGACGAATCGGGTTCGTTGGCGAGCCGGCCGGCCACTGCGGTCATCGCGCAACCGGTGGAGATGGCCAGCTTCGCCAGCGGCATTGAAGCGCTGGGCACGGCCCGGTCCAACGAATCGCTGGATGTCAGTGCCAACCTCACCGAGAAGATCATTTCGCTCGACTTCGACGATGGCTCGGATGTGAAGCAGGGCGCGCTGCTGGCACGGCTCGACGACACCGCCGAGCGCGCGGCGCTGGCAGCGGCCAAGGCTCGGCTTGCCGAGCGCCGCCGCACGCTGGAGCGATCCAGGTCGCTGGTCAGTGATCGTGTGCTATCCGAATCCGAAGTCGATCTACGCGCCTCGGAGGTCGAGACCGCCGTGGCCGAAGTCGCCGAGCTGGAGGCATTGATCTCCGATCATCAGATTCGCGCGCCATTCGACGGTCGGGTCGGCCTGCGCATGGTCAGTGTTGGCGCACTGATTCGGCCGGGCGACGTGATCACCACGCTGGACGACATCGACACCATCAAGGTGGATTTCACCGTGCCGGAAACCGAGCTGGCGCGGCTGAAGCCGGGCGTGCCGCTGGTCGCGCGTGCGTCGGCCTACCCGGATCGCCGCTTCGAAGGCGAGGTGTCGGCCGTGGACACGCAGGTCAATCCTCAGACCCGGTCCGTGCTAGCCCGCGCGGTCATCGACAACCGCGAGCGTGTGCTGCAACCCGGCATGCTGATCGAACTGGAGGTGCTGGCCCGCCAGCGTCAGTCGTTGGCTATTCCTGAGAGCGCGTTGGTGCCCCGCGGCGAGCGCCAGTTCGTGTTTCGCATCATCGACGGCAAGGCCGAACGCGTGGAGGTCACGGTGGGTACGCGGCAGCCGGGCGTGGCCGAAATCACGGATGGGTTGCAGGCCGGCGACGTGGTGGTCACCGACGGCACGATCAAGTTGCAGCCCGGCACGACGGTGGAGGTGACAGAGCGCTCTGCCGTGCTGCCATCGCGGTCGAGCGCAACGGAGAACTGACATGATCCTGTCTGGTGTGTCGGTTCGCCGCCCGGTCTTCGCCAGCGTGCTGTCGCTGTTGATGATCGCCTTTGGTTTGTTGGCCTTCGACCGGCTTGCGTTGCGCGAGTATCCAGACATCGATCCCCCGATTGTCTCGGTGGATACGACCTATCCCGGCGCATCGGCTGCAGTGGTCGAAACCCGCATCACCGAAATCATCGAGGACCGCATCGCTGGCGTGGAGGGCATTCGCTTCATCGAGAGCAGCTCGCAGGACGGTCGCTCGCGGGTAACCATCGAGTTCAGCTCCGGGCGGGATATCGATGGCGCCACCAATGACGTGCGCGATCGGGTGTCCGGGGTGCTGGACAACCTGCCGCAGGAAGCTGATCCACCGGACATCCAAAAGGTCGAGTCCGATGACGACGTGATCATGTGGATGAACCTGACCAGCACCGAAATGGACTCGCTGGAGCTGACGGATTATGCGCGCCGCTACCTGCAAGACCGCTTTTCGATTCTGCCTGGTGTGGCGCGGGTACGCGTGGGTGGGGCGCTGGAATACGCCATGCGGGTCTGGCTGGATCGCAAGGCGCTGGCCGCTCGCGGTCTAACGGTTGCGGATGTCGAAAACGCGCTGGTTGCCGAGAACGTCGAGTTGCCGGCGGGCAAGATCGAATCGGTCGACCGCCTGTTCACGGCGCGAGTACGTCGCAGCTATCGCACCCCGGCTGATTTCCGTGATCTGGTTGTTGGCAGCAGCCGCGACGGGCACCTGGTCCGTTTGTCCGAGGTTGCACGCGTCGAAAAGGGTGCTGTGGAAAACCGCACCATGTTCCGCGGAAACACCGTGCCCATGGTCGGCATCGGCATCATCAAGCAGTCCACCGCGAACACGGTGGAAGTTGCGCGCGCGGCCAAGGCGCTGCGCGAACGGGTCAATCCCAACTTGCCTGAAGGCATGGCGCTGGAGCAGAGCTACGACTCCAGCGTGTTTATCGAGGCAGCAGTGGTCGAGGTGTGGAAGACACTGGCCATCGCCGTCGCGCTGGTCGTCGCGGTGATCTGGCTGTTCCTTGGCAGTGCGCGCGCGATGATCGTGCCCGCGGTGACGGTGCCGGTGTCGCTGATTGCCACGTTTATTGCGCTCTACACGTTTGGTTTCACCATCAACCTGCTCACGCTACTGGCCTTGGTGCTGGCGGTGGGGCTGGTCGTCGATGATTCCATCGTCATGCTGGAGAACATCGCCCGGCGTGTGGAATTGGGCGAGCCACCCCTGGTGGCTGCGTATCGCGGAGCCAAGCAGGTGGGCTTTGCGGTGGTGGCAACGTCCGTCGTCCTGATCGCCGTGTTCGTACCCTTGTCGTTCATCTCGGGCGACATTGGCAGGTTGTTCACCGAGTTTGCGATCACCATGGCGGCAGCGGTGTTCTTCTCGACGATTGTCGCGCTCACGCTGTCGCCAATGCTGTGCTCCAAATTGTTGTTGCCGCGTGATGAGAATCGCAAGTCCGTGTCCGCCTGGATCGACCGGGGCTTTGATCGAATCGCCAACGGTTATGGTCGCGTGCTGGACACCATCATCCATCGGCCTATCGCGATGGGGCTGGTGGTGGTCGCTGTGCTCGTGGGCGCATGGTTTCTGCTCAAGGCCGTGCCCAGTGAATTTGCCCCGAAGGAAGATCGCGGCTCATTTTTCGTCATCGTGCGAGGCCCTGAGGGCGCAACCTACGATTACATCAAGGACTACATGCTGGAGATTGAGGCGCGCACGATGCCATTGGTCGAGGCCGGTGAGATCGAGCGTCTGCTGGTTCGCGCCCCCAGTTTCGGCGGAGAACGCTTCAACAGCGGTGTGGTGATCATCGGCCTCAAACCCTGGGCGCAGCGGCGCTCCGCCTGGGAGATCATGGACGACATTCGTAGCCGGGTGTCCGACCTGCCCGGCGTGCGTGCGTTTCCGGTCATGCGTCAGAGCTTCGGTGGCGGGCGCGGGCAGCCTATTCAGTTCGTCATCGGAGGCGGCACCTATGAGCAGCTGACCGAGTGGCGCGACACCCTGACCAGCGCGGTTGGCGAACGCATGCCCGGCCTGATCGGGGTGGATTCCGATTACAAGGAAACCCAGCCGCAGCTACGCGTGAACATCGATCGCAACCGGGCGGGTGACCTGGGCGTGTCGGTGCGCGACATCGGCCTGACCCTGCAGACCATGCTTGGCTCACGGCGGGTGACGACGTACATCGATGATGGCGAAGAGTACGACGTGATCGTCGAGGGTGAGCGTTCCGAGCAGCGCACCCAGGACGCTATCGCCAACCTCTATGTGCGCTCAGCGACATCGGGCGAACTGATCCCGCTGTCCAACCTGGTGACCATCCGCGAACAGGCTGATGCCTTCGAACTGAACCGCTTCAACCGTGTCCGTGCGATCACGCTGGAAGCTGGGCTCGCCGATGGGCTGGTGCTGGGCGAGGCGCTGCGGGAGTTGGAAGAGCTGGCGCGTGAAGTCCTGCCGGAGAACGTGGTCATCGATTACAAGGGTCAATCGCGAGATCTGCAGGAATCCTCCGGGTCCCTGCTATTCGTGTTCCTGCTGGGTCTGGTTGTCGTGTTCCTGGTGCTGGCGGCGCAGTTTGAGAGTTTCGTCCATCCGCTGGTCATCATGCTGACCGTGCCGTTGGCCGTGACCGGGGCCTTGTTCGGGCTCTGGCTGGTGGGCTCGACGCTGAACATCTACAGCCAGATCGGCCTGGTCATGCTCATCGGCCTGGCCGCGAAAAACGGCATTCTCATTGTCGAGTTCGCCAACCAGCGTCGCGATGCCGGCGTCGGCTTCGACGAGGCCCTGATGGAAGCCTCTCGCGTGCGCTTTCGCCCCATCGTAATGACGGCGATCACCACCGCAGCAGGCAGCCTGCCGCTGATCCTGTCATCCGGCGCCGGTGCAGAAACCCGCTTTGCCATCGGCATCGTGATCCTGTTTGGCGTCCTCGCCGCGACGCTGTTCACGGTGTTTGTGGTGCCGGTGGCCTATAGCCTGCTGGCCCGCAAGACCGACTCGCCAGAAGCCGTGGCACGGCAACTCGAAAGCAAGCTGGCCGAGACACCGATGCAGCCTTGAATCGGTGCTTAGCCGAGAATCGCCCGGCTCACAAACCAGTTCACGCCGGCCAGGCACAGCAGGCCGGTGGCGGCGGTTTGAGGCCACAGGCCGGCGGCGTCGCGGGTCAGGCGTTGCCATAAGGCCATTGCGGTGGCGCCTAACGCCGACAACAGCAGCACGATGGTGATCTGCCCCAGTTCGACACCGATATTGAAGCCGACCAGTACCGGCAGCAGTTGATCGGCTGGCCAGCGGATGTCCAGTAGCGCGCCCGCGAAACCGGCGCCATGAACCAGACCAAAGGCGGCGGCCAGTACCGGGCCGGTCATGCCGACCCGGCGCGAGTCGCTCCATAGCAATCTTCCAAGCAGGAGCAGGCAGGCGAGCCAGGTCCAGGCGCTGAGCGCGGAGCGGTCCGTCAGCAGCAGCGCGAGTCCGAGGCCCGCGACGGCGGTTGCAATCGCGAACTGGGCGTCGCGAGAGAGCAGCGCGCGGCGGCGGGCGGCTTCGAACGCCGCATAGGCCACGGAAAAGCCGATCAGGGCTTCCACCGTCGACGCATCCGGTGCGATGCGTCCGGTGACCGCCAACCCCAGCGTGACCGAATGCCCCAGCGTAAAGCCGGTGATGGTCCACAAACGGGGCTTCCAGCCCGGAATCAGCAATAGCAGCGCGGCGAGAAACGCGATGTGGTCCCAGCCAGAAGCGACATGCTCGGCGCCGGTGCGGATGAAGCCCAGCAGATCCGATTGCGGGGCCTCTGTTGCCAGGCGGATCGCTGGACGCTGCGCGGTGAGTACGCGCTCGGTCGCCGTATCTCCATGTGTTGCGCTGAGAAAATGCAGATGTGTGGCGGCGTAGCGGAACAGCGCATCGATTTGCAGTTCGACCGGGTGGTGCTCAATCAGATCGGTGCAACGAAATGCCAGGCCGATGCGCTGCCAGCCTACGGCCGCAGGCAACACGGTGGGCGGCGCTGCGTCGCAGGGTTGGCCGGCCTGTGTCGCCCCAACGGTCTCGTCAAGATGCTGCGCCAGCCGTTCCGCAAGCGGAATATCAGCGGCGCTGCCGACGGCGATGTCGGCGTAAAGCAGTGTCGCGCGGCGGGAGTCGATGGTGAACTCCCCCGTCAGTTGCTGCCCGGTCCACTCCCAGGACGAAAACGACTGGCTGCGATTGTGGGCTAGCGCCTCGGTGCTGATCAGCAGCATCAGCCAGAGGGCGATGGCGTGGGCCAGCCGGACCTTGCTCACGACGGTGTTTGAATCTCGGCCGACGCTCGCAAGCGGGCAACTGTGTCGATGACGGCTCGTTCCTGATGCCGTGCCTGCCAGGCGACCAGAACCTGATCGCGCAGCGCCTCAAACGGAGGACGCTGACCAGGTTGTTTGTCCTGCAGCCAGACAAAATGCGCCTGCTCGCCGATGCGAATCGGGCCGGCGATATCCCCCGGCACCAAACCGGGCAGGGATTGCAGGACGCCGCCGGGCAGATAAGTCGTCAACGCGTCCATACGCAGCCATCCCGGCGGCAGCGGTGTGAGGGCCGCCGGCGCAAACACCGACTCGAAGGCCTGGCCCTGCCGCAGCGCAGTGACGGTTGCCGTTGCGGGCCAGGGGCGGGCGGCGTGGACGAGTTGCACGCGCGCGGCCTCGGCGCCCAGCAGCGGATGCTCGTCGTAGAAGCGACGCAGGGTTTGTTCATCCGGAGCCGCCGCCTGCTCGCGCGAGACGATGGCCTGCACCATCGCATCGACCACGGCTGAGCGCACCATGCGGTCGGACTGCAGCAGGCCGATCTGCTCGGCCCGCTGGATTAGCAACTCTTCGGTGATCAGCGTGTCCAGGGCGCGGGCGCGATCGGCTGCCGTTAGCGGATTGCGCTTGTCGCCTGCGATGGCCTCGACAGCCCGAGCCAGATCGGCCTGCGAAATGACCACGCCGTTGACCACCGCCGCGGCCTGGTCGGCCGCGCCCAGATCCGGCGCCAGGGCCTGCCAGGTGGCCAGCAGAAAACCCGCCGCGGTGGCGAGCAACAGCGCGGCATCCGTCAGGCGGCGGCGGTCACGCTCAGTCCGATGGGCCATGCGCCAGATTCAGATAGATCGGCGAGGACCAGGCCCGGTGCTCGGCCGGGGCGGTGCAATCGTCCGTGGCGTCGGTGCGGTAGTCGCCGTAGCAGGGGTTCACCCGGATGCAGTTGCCGTCGGCGTCGTATTCGCAGCGCAGATTGTCGGCGTTGATGGTCGGCGTGGCCTCCTGGATGGCGCGGGCGTAATAGAGGACATCGCGTGGCGCCTCGGCCAGCGTGTCATCGGTGAAGCGGGCGACGCAGCCGGCGGGGTTTCCGTCGCAGTCCGCCACTTTCCAGGGATCGTCGATCAGGGCGGCCACGTCTTCATCCGGACTGGCCTGGCGGCGAATGCGCACGACCTCAATGCGCGTGATCGGGTGGCGCACATCGGAGGGGTGGTCGCATTCACCGGAGCACAGGTTCTCGATGCGTTCGGCATCCAGGCCGGCGTGGACGAAATCGGGGCAGCCGGGTTTCTGCTGGAATGCACCGACGGCACGGACTTCAAAGGTGGGCGCCGGGGTTTGTCCGAGGGCGTCCGTCGCCAGTTCGCTGCCCATCGGATGCCGCTGATCCCCGTCAACCAGATCGAACCACAGCAGCATCTTCGGGCCGGAGGTCCCGTACACCTCGCGGTTTTGGAACGCATTCCAGATACCGGCGCGGTCCGGCGTTTCGGCGTGTACAGCGGCCAGTCCGCCGGTTAGCCAGAACGAGGATTGCCGCTCCAGTTCGGTGAGTTCAAAGCCAGCCATCTCCGTGAGGGTCTCGCGGTCAATGACCCGTGGCTCGGAGGTGGGAGTCCTGCGGTCGCCGTAGATGAGTTTGGCCCAGGTTTCGTTGACGGGGCCGTTGGCCTCCGTCGTGAGTTTGCGAGCCACCGGCTTGTATCCGGTGCCCGGCCGGGCGCGGTGGTTATCGGAGGATGCGATAAAGCCCCAGGTGAACCGGGCTGGCTCGTCCTGGTCGAAATTGGAAATCGCCAAGCCGTATTGCACCGACGTCCCCGGTCGGTGGTTGAACGGCGGCAGGAAACAATCCTTGCACTGTCCGGCATCTAGCCAGTCCGCCGCCGTTTCGCCGTCCACGGCCAGATGGCCGGCCGCGCCCATGTTGGCGTAGGCGTGGCGTGCGGTGGCGGCGCGCTCTTCACAGGTCTGTGCCGGGAGGCCCTCGTCTGCGCAGAACTGGGCAATGATCTCGCCGGCTCGCCAGCACGAGGGCAGATACCCCGGGCTAGGCTCGGGGCAGCGGCCGCTGAGCTGATCGCCGCCGGTGTCCATCTCCACGGCCCGCCACGGGCGGTATTCCTCGGAATTGCCATGCCCCGAATAAATTTCCACCGTGCTGAATGCTTCAGGCCGCATTTCGGACTTGAGCTGCTTGTCGAAGGTGGTGCCGGGCGGGGTGTAAAAGCCCCAGCTCGTGCCATGGGGGATGATCAGCGGGTCCAGGCCCTGGTCCTCCAGGCGTGCAACCAATTCGCCTGGCGTCGCCGCTGACTCATAGCAGCTGGCGGGCAGCTCGCTGGATGGCGTGTTCGCGTCACACTCAGGAACGCTGCGCACCTCGGCGAGAAAGGCGTTGAAGTCCAGATACCGCATGATCTTTTCGCGCTCGGTGATCACCAGCGCCGGAGGAAACGCGTCCAGCTCGGTGCGCAGCACCTGTGTCGTCAGTCCGCCAGCGGCAATCGGCCGCTTGGCCACCTTGTCGTCATCCAGATCTCGGAAGATCACGTTCTTGTGGCCGTAGTGGTTGGTGGGCAGGCGTCCGACCTGCGTCCACTCGAAGCCGAGAAACGAGACCAGGTCGGGCTGCTCCGGATCACCGGCCAGTGCCTGGCATTGCCGCACCGACGCCTTGGTTTCGTCCCAGCGGCGCGGCGTGGAGGCCGCGGCATGGTCGGTGATGGCCCAGAAATCCAGCCCGGAGCAATACCGAGCGTAGTCGCAGGCATCTCCGATTGGGTGCACGCCGCGGCCCCCGGCCATGGGCAGCGACCAGAGGAACGCATCGGTGGAGTAGGTCGTGTGGACGTGAAAGTCCCCAAACATCACATGCTTGGTGGACGCCGTCTGCGCTGCGGCCGCGGCGTCGCTGCGTGCGGTCTGCCGGGCCAGCACGACCGCCTCCGGCAGGCCCGGCCCGGTGATCTCGCCGGGTCCCGGCGGGTTGCCCAGCCATCCCAGGCGAGCACTCACCAGGTAAAGGCCGATACCGGCCACCAGCAATCCCACCAATGCGGCGAGCAGTCGTTTCATCTGTTCTCTCCCAGGCGGACGGCATCGCGGATCGCGACACGGTCCAGTGCCGCCTTGTTTATCACCGTCGTCCGCAAGGGTCCACCAACCGCGAAGATGGATAAGCGGTCGCGAGTGTGGGTTGAACGGTCGCGGTTGTCATCGCGTGGAAATTTGATCCCAGTAGGCTATGAAGCCATTGCGCATGTTTCGCGCCCGGACCGATCAGCAGGACACAGCCATGACCGACACAACAGACTCCATTCATCGTCAGTCGACCACGACGGCGGCGCAAGGCAGCCCGGCGCATTCGCTGCTCGCGATGTCACGCCGCTCGCTGTTGCAGCGCATGTTTTTAGGGCTGGGTGTTGTGGGTTCGCCGGCCTTGCTAACCGCTTGTGGCGGGTCCTCGTCGTTTGGTTCGACGGATGACACGCCGGTCGGAGGCGATCCGACGCCGCCTGCCGAGCCGCCTGTCGGTGGGCCGGAGCTGACCTTGCCGACCGGCCCGTTGGCGGGCATCGGCCCGGTGGAACCCAAGACGATGACCAGCGGCGGCATCGATGGTATCGACGAAGAGATGGTCGCGCCGGCGGGATTCGATGTGCGGGTCGTCGCCCGCAACGGCTTGAACCCGCTCAGCGGCCAGCCGGATGCCACCGGATTCGAGTGGCATGTGAACCCCGACGGCGGCGCGGTGTTTCCGTCTCCGCTCGATGGCGGCTGGGTCTATGTGTCGAACAGCGAGACCACGCCGGGCGGGGTCGGCGCGCTGCGCTTCGATGCCGACGGCAACCTGATCGATGCCTACCGGATTCTCGATGGCACGACGAACAACTGTGCCGGCGGCGCCACCCCGTGGGGAACCTGGCTGTCCTGCGAGGAAACCACCGGCGGCGAGGTCTACGAATGCAATCCCTTCGGCACGGTCGATGACGCCGTCGTGCGGCCCGCCCTGGGCGCGTTCCCCCATGAAGCTGTCGCCATCGACCCGATTAATCATGTCGCGTACCTGACCGAAGATGGCGGCGACCAGCGCTTCTACCGGTTCGTGTCGAATCCGGGTGATCTGACCACGCTGGCCGACGGCACCGTTCGTATGGGGCTGACCGACGGCACCCTGGAAGTGCTCAACATCACCGGTTTCGAGAATGGTGGCGATCCGGCATCAGAAGACGTGCGCGAAGCGGTCGCAGTCACCTGGACGGAAGTCGGCACCTCCGGCGGCGTGCTGGGCGTCGGCGGCACGGCCAACGGCACCCAGTTCAACGGTGGCGAAGGCATCTGGTACTACGAAGTGCCGGAAGGCCTGCGGGCGATACCCGATGCCGGCACGGTGCCGACGCGGGGCGTGATTTTCTTCGCGACCAAGGGCGATAACCGCGTCTGGGCGTTCGACGTGGCCAACCAGCTGATCGAGCTGATCTTCGACAACGACAACATGCAGGTCGAGACCGGCTTCAATGATGTCGACAATGTCACCGTGAGCCCCGCCGGCGACGTGCTCGTGGCCGAAGACGGCGATTTGATGCGCCTGTACGTGATTGTCCCGAACGAACCGGCCAAGCTGCTAATGCAGATCAACAAGGGCGGCTCCGAGATCACCGGTCCAGCCTTCACGGCGGATGGATCGCGGCTGTACTTCAGCAGCCAGCGTGGTCCCAGCGGCGTGGATGGCACCGGCTCGGGCGGGGCGACCTACGAGATGACCATTCCGGCCGAGTTCCGCGGCTAGGCACCAGACATTGATGGCGGTTGACCGCGTTCGATGTCACGTCAGAGGGGCGTAATCAATGGGGGGTCGTGAATTCGCTCGTGCCCTGGTCGTCGCGGGGGTGATGATGCTTGCGGCCTGTAGTGGCACCGATGCCCCCGCCGTAGAAGATGCCGATCCGGTGGTGGTCGAGCCGTCACCGCCCACAGTCACGCTGCTGGCATCGGCGACGCAAGGTCTGGTCGGTGAACCGATACGTCTGGATTGGACCAGCAGCCATGCCGACCATTGCGACGCGGCGGGCGCCTGGTCCGGCAGCAGACCGCTGGCGGGCACCGAGCAGTTGTCCATCGACGCCGCAGGCCCAGCGGTTTATGAGCTGACCTGCACCTCGTCCGAAGGGTCTGCGACTGCATCGGCCACGGTCACCGGACTGCTTGCACCTACGCTCACCCTGGTCAGTTCGGCATCCAGCGCCGTGCTGGGCAGCGAAGTCATGCTCAGCTGGAACGCCGAAGACGCGACCGAATGCGAGGCCTCCGGCAGCGAGGACTGGCAGGGCAGCCGGCCGGTCACGGGCGAGCAGGCGGTTCGGATCTCCCAGGCAGATCAGCGCTACGCATTGCGTTGTACAGGCGATGGTGGAGCGGTGAGCAGAGATGTCGCCGTCGCCGGTGTGTCCATGCCCATGCTGAGCTTCACCGCAGTGCCCAGCCAGAACGAAGCGCCGGCAACACTGCAGTTGAGCTGGGCCGCAACAGCCAGCGATGCCTGCCTTGCCTCTGGCGACTGGTCAGGCGAGCAACCGGTCGCGGGCTCGGTTCAATTCGATTTGACAGAGCCTCGGGCATATCGATTCGCGCTGCGTTGCACGGGTCAGTTGCCCGCCTTGCAGGTCGAAGAAACTGTCGATTTCGTGCTGGCCGACCCGCTTGATGCGGCCCGCGCACTGTTCGAACAACGTCAACGGCTGCGTGAGGCGGCCGGTCTGGGAGAGTCCTGATGCACGGGTTACGTTTTGTCGCTGCCGGGTGCCTGCTGGCCACCGCGATGGTGGTTCCCGGCCCGTCGTTTGCGGCGGGCATGAGCACCCATGCGCTCATGGCCGAGTACGGCAGGCGTTATCTGCCGGACACGCATCCGCTCAAGGCCATACTCACCGCCCACCGTCCTGCCTTGCTGGCCGGGGCCATGTACCCGGATGGCGGCTACGCCACCGGCGCAGTGTTTCCCGGCGATCGGGATGTCGCGGAAACGGCGCATTGGGAGTTCTTCGTCAATCCGTTGATGCAGGTGCTGCACGACGACGGCTGCGTTGCCGGCGAGTCACTGGATATCCCCGTTTTCGGTGGCACGCTGGACTACATCACCACCACGGCGACAGGTCTCGCGCCGCTGGCCGAACTGCGCTTCGATGACAGCTGTGGCGCGATGATCGCCTACGCCATGGGCATTGCCGCGCATGGCCTGGGTGACGAGGTCTGGGATGCCCTGTTCGAACCGCAGGTGCGGGAGCGCGGGGAGGAGGCCGAGTCCTCGCCGGCCTACACCCTGGATGCCTTCCCGCCCGGCGCCGAGGTCAGCGTTGGCGACGTGTTGCGCGCCGTGGTGGGCGATGCGCCCTTCGAAGCCCTGAAGCAGGGCTTTGATCCGCTGTCGCTCAACAGCATCGAATACGCGATGGATGTGATTGCGATCCGCGAACAGGACCTCTGGGCGGATGTGCCGTATCTGACCTTTCCGCCCGTTGATGTGCTGGCGAGGGCTTACACGGCCTCGGGCCGTGATGTCGATGCCTCGGAAGAAGCCATCCAGCGCGCGGCGTTGTTCACCCGCACCCTGGTGCTGGCCGAGCGGGCCGGTTCAGCGGTGGAATACGACCGCGTGCGTCAGCAAATGCCCTGGGCCTCCGGCCATTATTTCACCGGCTCCGGTGGGGTGATTCACGTTGGCAAGATGATCACCGGCTACTACCTGCACCTGTGGGACAAGTTGCAGCAGGGCGTGGTCAATGCACGCGGCCCGCAGATTGTTGGCGTTCACCCGGACAACGGCGAGCAGGGCGTGCCATTCGGTTACTCGGCCGACCGCTTCGTTCGGGTATTCATCTCCGGATCGGTGGATCGAGCCAGCGTCGCCAACGCGCCGGGTGGACTGGTGCTGTTCGCACCGGATGGCCAGATCGTGCCGGCGCGCCTGTCCGGCTTCGGGCCGCTTTATCAGGGCGACGGTACCCACGGCATCGGCATCGAGATCACCGGTGATCTGCAGCCGGCCACGGAGTACACCGCCGTCATCACGACGCGGGCACAGGATGCCCGCGGTCGCGCGCTGATGGAGCCGCTGGTCTGGACCTTCCGCACCGCGGCTGAGTAGATCTAAGCCGCGCGATCGAGAAACCGGCGGATGCGGTCCACGGCTCGCGTGGCATCTGGCAGCAGTCCGATCTGCATCTGAAAGTCGTGCCAGAGGTCGTCGTACACCTCGCAGCTCACCGACACCTGCGCGGCCTGCAGGGCGTTGGCAAATCGCAGGCTGTCCGAAAGCAGCACTTCTTCGCTGCCTACCTGGATGAGCGTTCGCGGCAGGCCGCCGAGCTGGGCGAATAGGGGTGACAGCATGGGGTCGTCCAGTGGCCGCTCGCCGGCATAGCCGAAGCGACTGGCCCGGCCCCAGGCGGGGTCGATCATGGGGTCGCGCCTGGCCAGGCGTTCCACGCTTTGGCCGCTCATCGTCAGGTCGGTCCAGGGGGACATCAGCACCAGCGCACCGGTCATGCCTCCGCTGCGGGCTTTCAGCGCCAACGCTGTCGAGGCGCATAGCCCGCCGCCCGCCGAGTCACCGAGCAGGCAGATATTCTCCGCTCGCGTGCCCTCGGCAATCATGGCGTCGTAGCTGGCGAGTGCGTCGTCAACCGCCGCCGGGTAGGCATGTTCCGGCGCCAGCCGATAGTCCGGCAACCAAACGACGCGCCGGGTGGCTCGCGCCATCTGGGCCGCGTAGCCCAGGTAAGCGCCGTCGCCGCCCAGGACATAGGCGCCGCCGTGCAGGAACAGAATGCGGCCGGCGTCATCGGCCCCGGTGGGGGTCAGCACGTGGACCGTCCGACCGCCGATTTGCCGTGTGTCTATCGTCACCGATGACGGCTTGGCCACCGATTTGAGAATCGCCTTGGTCCAGGCCCGCTGAAACCGGACGGGTGGATTGCGGGCCAGCACGCGCTTCATGGTCGTCCGCAGAATGCCCTTGCAGAGCTTGCGGCGCGCCCGCGCGTTGGTCGGGTTGATATGGAGAATGTGGTGGTTTGTCCCCTCGGTCATGCGCACAGTCCTTGTTTTCTGATCCGGCATTGTTATCCGAAAGGATTGTGCCGCATGACCGGGGCCGGTGCCGCTATTCCAATTCTGGCGTGAACGTCGGAGCCGAGCGGCCCAGTCCGTCGAGGCCCTGGGCAAGCTGTTCATAGGCATAGGCCAGACGCAGCAGCCCGGCTTCATCGAACTCGCGGCCCAGCAGTTCCATGCCCACCGGCAGCGCCGGTTCGGTGGCGGCCATGCCAGCCGGCATGGAGATCGCCGGAAAACCGGAAAACGGGCTCAGGCGGTTGTTCGAGCCGGTGGGCGGGCTGGAGCCTGCCGCGGCGGCCAGGCCCTGGATGCTGGGGTAGACCAGGGCATCGTAGGGCGCACCCAGCGGCGTGCCGTCCAGGGTTTCGTGATTCAGTGCCGCGAACAGTCGCGCCCGCACAAAAGGCCCGCGCTCCTGCACGTTTTCCAGATAGGTCGGGTCGAACTCACGCGTCGTGCCGCTCAGGGCATCGAGCGCGAGCACAAACAGGCTGTCGTTTTCGTAGCCGCCGCTGGCCAGCACGGCCTCGAAGCTGCGCAGGTGGCTATCCTCGTCCGATGACCAGGACATCAGGTACTCGGTCAGATGATCGCGAAACTCCCAGCGCGACACGCTGGAATAGCCGGTGATGTCGGCCAGGTCCTCGATGACCACGTCCTCCACCGTGGCACCGGCGGCCGTCATCGCAGCCAGCGCGGCATCGACCACCGCAATCACCTCTGCATTGCTGCCGAACAAATCCCGTACGACACCGATTCGTGCGCCCTGCAGCGCGTTGTCGTCGAGGGCATCCGCGAACGAGGGCGGCACACCGGTTAGCGCGGCGTAGGCGTCGGCGCTCGCGACCAGCGTCGCGCCATCTTCGGGGCGTGTGGTCGGCTCGTTGTACTGGCCCGATCCGCTGCCGGCGTCATAGCCGACCATGGCATCAAGCAGCAGGGCGCAATCCCGTACCGTGCGGCACATCGGTCCGCCCACATCCTGGAAATGCGCCAGCGGCAGGATGCCGTCCTGCGACACCAGTCGCAGGCTGGGACGAATGCCGATGAGGCCGCCCACCGACGACGGCACGCGGATGGACCCCCCGGTATCCGACCCGGTGGCAAACATGGTCAGGCTGGCGGCCACCGAGGCGCCGGAGCCGGAGCTACTGCCGCCAGCACCGCGCGTCGGGTCGTAGGGGTTGTGCACCAGCCCGCCCATGGACGAGGAGCCGACGAAGCCGAAGGCGAACTCGTTCATGTTCGCCTTGCCCAGAATGATGCCGCCGTTGGCGCGAATACCCGCGACGCTAAAGGCATCGTCCGGGGGCATGGCATTGTCGAGGGCTGTGGCGCCGGCGCTGGTCACCAGGCCGGCGGCGTCAAAGTTGTCCTTCAAAAGCACCGGCGCGCAGTGCAATGGTCCGGTCAGGCCGCCTGCCGCGTAGGCCGCATCGAGATTCGCGGCCTCACTGAGCGCATCGGGATTGACCACGATCACGCTGTTCAGCTCCGGTCCCTGGCGGTCGTAGGCAGTGATCCGGTCCAGATAGCCCTGAACCAGGTCCACGCAGCTCAGCGAGCCGGCGGCCATGGCGGCATGCACGTCGCTCACCGTGGCCTCGACCAGCTTGAACTCACCGGCAACCGGTGCCGGCGCGCCGCCGTTGTCGGATAGCTGCTCGGTGCCGCCGCAGGCCGCCAGCAGGCCGATGCTCGCGGCGACCAACCATGGGTGAAAAACCCTCATGGCGACACCCGCTGGAATTGCAGGTCGGTGATCTGCACCGTGCCAGCGGTGGTGGTGGAGAACTCCAGCGCCAAGGTCTGCAGGTGGCCGAAGTCGATGCCGCCAAAGGCGGTCAGCGGAATGCGCAGATCACTGAGGATTAGCTTGCGCGAGCCGCCGCCATCGAAGGCATCCCCCGGCGGGTAGAACAGGGCAGCGCTGAAGGCCGACGCATTCAGCCGCGCGCTGCGCCCGGCGGAATCGGTCAACGCGATGACGAAATCCTGACCGTCGAGATTGGCGTCGTCACCAATCGACACACCACTGCGAATCGTCAGCACGTGATAGTCGCTGGCATCCAGATTGCCCAACTCGGTGGTGTAGCTGGCGGCGGCGGTCCACTGCAACAGCAGCTGCTCCGTGCTTGTGAAGGTCGGATCGGACTCGCCGCAGCCGCTGCCGTCGCGGGCCTCCGTCGTACAGGCCTCGAACCGGGCAAAGCCGTTCAGCGTGATTGCACCACCCAGAGCGTTGGTCGTCAGCGAACTGGCCAGCGGCGTGGTATCGATCACCACGCGATCGTCGGCGCCCGACCAGGCCGACAACAGATAGCGCTGTGCACAGCCGGTGCTGTCGCCCTCCGGACAAATGGTTGGCGGCACGTCGGCCAGCCCGGTCCAGTAGTCCGCAAAGGCCGTTTCGCCGCCCACGAAGTAGCGGAAGAACGAGGCCATGAAGAACGTGCCCAGCGCGCGCTGGGCCTCGGGCGTATCGCGCTTATTGGTCTCGGCGCTGGTGCCGCAATGGCTGTCGTTGGCCGTGCCGTGGATCTCCCAGTCGTCGGAGGTCCAGACCGTATTGAAATAGTTGTGGTTGGCGCCCATCGCCAGAATCTGGAAGCGCGGGTGGCTGTCGTCCGGCGCCAGGTTGCGAGCCGCGTCGAAGGCGAAAGCACCCATCAGGTTTTCGACATCACCATCGCAGTAGGGCAGCAGCGTTGCCCAGGTCACGCCGGTGACATCCAGGGCGTTGTAGTCGGTGGGGGCGAGCGAGAATACGGCGGTCAGCGTATGCGGCTGCTCGCGGGTGGCGTTCAGGGTGATGGTCTTGTTCACGCCTTCGCCGCCACGTGAGTGGCCCATCAGGCCAATGTGCTCAAAATCCAGGCGCCCGAGCAGGGCATCGAAGCCGTTGCCACCGCTGGTGTTGATGTCCCGAAACGCATCCAGGTGGGTCAGGATCAGCTCGGCGCGGGCCAGGGCGCCGGCGTCGCCAGCGTTCGCGCTGCCGTCGTTGTCGTTGATGTCGTTGGTATCGATGGAGATCACGGCATAGCCGTGGCTGGCCAGGTTTTGCACCAGGTAGTCGTAGCCGCGGTAGCTGTTGGCCGGGGTGATGATCGGCGCCAGGTCCGGGCAGTTGTCGTCCCCGACCGGAACCGGCAGCTGGCCCAGCGTGGTTTCGCAGGTCTGGTGACGGCCATGCTGGAACAGCAGCACCGGCAGGGCGGTATCGAAGGTCGTCGGGTAGGTGATGTACCCGTGCACATCGGTTTCGTAGGTCGTCCCGGTCTGCTCATCGGCCACGGTGATGCGGCCGAAGTCGTACTCAGTGGAGGTCAGCTCCAGCGCACCGCCCGCCGCGGGGTCGGTGGCGATGTCGGCAATGGGCGGCAGCGTGGGCCGGGCCACGCCATCGGGGCTGTCGTTCTGGGGCGTGCCGAATTCGGATTGACCGCCACAGGCGGTGAGCAGGGCCGCGATGGCAGCCAGGGTGATGACGCGGTATTGCATTGAGATGTCCGTGCGGGTTGGGGGCCGGCCCCACGCCGGCTCGCCGCATCACCGCACAATGCGTGCCACTGCGCCGCCTACTTCGTCGCCGCCACCAGCGGTTCCGGCTTGCCGATGCCGTAGCCCTGGACATAGTCCACACCCATGGTGGCGAGGCGGTCGGCAACCTCGCGGTTCTCGACAAATTCGGCCACGGTTTCCACGTTGAAGGCCTGGGCCATGGACACGATGGTCTTCACGATGGCCTGGTTGCTGGGGTCGCCCAACAGGTTGCGGATGAACATGCCGTCGATCTTCAGGTAGTCGATGGTCAGTTGTTTCAGATAGCCAAACGACGACATGCCGCTGCCAAAGTCATCCAACGCCACCCGTGCGCCGCAGGCGTGGACTTCACTCAAGAAAGCCGAGGCCACATCAAAGCGGCCAATGGCCGCGCTTTCGGTGATCTCGAAGCACAAGCGGCGGGCCAGCCGGGGATGTCGCTTGAGCGTGGCCACGACCTTGTCCAGGAACTCGCGGTTCGCCAACGACTTGCCGGACAGGTTCACCGAGTACATGCACCGCGTGGTATCCGCGTCCTGTGCTTCGAGAAAGGCGAGGGTCTCGTTGAACACCCACCGGTCGAGTTCGTCCGACAGGCCGAAGCGCTCGGCGGCTGGCAGGAACTTGCCCGGCGGTATCACCGAGCCATCCTCGCCAATCATCCGCACCAGAATCTCGTAGTGTCGCGCCCGGTCGGATGTCAGTGCTTCGATTGGTTGGGCGAACAGGCGGAAGCGGCCGTAGCGCAGCGCATCGTGCAGCCGGGCGACCCAATCCACTTCGCTGTCGCCGTCCTCGGGAGAGGTCTGCGTGTGCGGCGACCAGTAGTCGAGGAATGGCTCGCCGGCTTCGCGTGCCCGTTCGCAGGCCCGTTCGGCACGTGCGAGCAGATCGCTGGCGGTCAGATCAGGGCCGAAGCCCGTGACGGCGCCGACGCTGGCGCCGCAGCGGAAGATGTGCCGGTCCACCGTAAACCGGTAGGAACGAATCGCCCGGCTCACCTGCGACATGCAGGCCTTGACCTCGGCATCACTCTGGTCGCGCAGGTAAATGGCGAAATGATCGGCACCAATGCGGCTGATCAGCGTTGAATCCGCCAGCGCGTCGCGCAGCACAATGCCGATTTGTTTCAGATAGCGATCGCCAGCCTCATGGTGAGTGGATTCGTTGATCACCTTGAAATGATCGAGATTCAGGTAGATGACACTGCAGGTCGCATCGTCCGGCAGCTCGATCAAGCTGTCGGCAATTTGACGCTCGAACTCCCAGCGGTTGAGCAGGCCGGTGACGGAATCCAGGCAGTCGCGGCGATGCAACTGCCGCTCGGCCTTGCGCAGCCGCGACAAATCCTCCGCGGCGATCAGCGTCACCGGATCACTCTGCGGCATTTCGTGGGTGCGAATCGACAGCACAACCGGCAGCGGCGGACCCTTGCGACCCTGCAAATAGGCTTCGTACTGCACGGGCTCGGAGGTTTCCCCGGCCTGCGATTGGCGAATCGCCCCGGTTAGCAGGGCGGCGGATTCCGAGGTGCACAACTGATCGAAGGTGTACCCCGCCACATCGGAAAAGCTCACGCCCAGCCGCCGTGCGGCGAACAGGCTCATGGACACGATCCGGCATTCGGAATCAAGCAGGAACACCAGCCCAGGAAAATGCTCGTGCAGCAGCCGGTAGCGCGCCAGGCTCAGCATCAGGCCTTCTTCCAGCTCGTTGATGCGCTTGCGGCTCCACACCTCACCGATAGCACCGGCCAGCGCACGGGCCGATTCCACATCGGCCTCGCCGAATTCCGCGGCCTCGGCCAGCCGTTCGATGGTGAGGGCACCACGCAACTCGCCACGGGCGAGCACCGGCACCACCAGCCACACGCTGCCGCTGGATACGCGCTGGCCGCCGCGTGAAACCACGTGCTGGCGGATGATCGTCGGCTCGCCTTCGCAGAGCGTGTCGATGGTTCGGCTGACGGGCGGCGGTGGGGTGCCATCGTCATCGCCGTGCATCACCTCGAACTGTGCCGACATGCCGATACGCTGCCAGATACTCACGCGCTCGCAGGTCACCTGCTCACGAAATCCACTCACCGCGGCACCCAGCCAGCTCTCCGGTGCTTCGTAGGTCAGGGTGTGATGGAAACGCTCGCTGCTGAGCATGGGCGGGCTGAAACTCGGCGCGCGCTCAATGCTCGTCACGGTTTTGAGACTGTCCGTGTCGGGGGCCGATGTCTTGAGTGTGGAACCGGTCATGGAGAACACAGTTGCCATAGGAAACTCCGCTGGGATCGGGGTGATCCGTCACTGATACCCATTGGATCGGCCCGAGCCGCAGAATCTTGAGCGCCGCTGATCGGCGCAGGCGTGCAGGGCGTTGCCGGCTAAAAGGCTAGGCGTGGCGCAATGCGGGCCGGTTGGTCGCCTTGGGTCGCCAGTAGCGTTCGAGTTCCACCACTTCACGTTCCACCGTGCGCCGGTCACCAGGGCTTAGCGCGGTGAACTCGCCGCCCAGCGCATAGGCATCATCACGCTGCCGCACGGCACGCACCGTGATCGGGGCATAGAACGCCGTGCCGGACAGCCCGAACGCGCCGTCCAGCACGCGGCCGGGCCGCAGTTCCTCGGCTGATTCGCGGCGCAGGCTCGCACCGAAACCGTGAGTGGAAAGATCGGTGATGCGCACGCGGATCGGCCGACCGCCCAGTGGAAACAGCGTGGCGCGGATCGGCACCGAACGCGGCACGTTCACCCGATGCGTGCGCCGACGCTGGGCATGTTCCACGCTGCCCGGCATCCAGCTCACCAGCGAGCCATCGGCCTGCAAGGCATCGACCGTCGTTGGAAACCGCAGGCCATAACCCTGCACCCGCGCTTGGGCCTGCAACACGGCCTGCTGCCGCAGCGCGGCAAAACCACCGGGCGGGGCATCGAAAATCAGCTGGTCGTGGTCGGTATCCAGCCGCAACAGCAGGCTGAGGTAAGAGCGCACGTTGTGACGCAGTGTCACCGGCTGGCGAGCTTCAGCAAGGCGCCGGAGCAGGGTGATGATCTCATCACGTGAGTCCACCACCTGCCAATCCTGTGGAGGCGAAGCGGGCATCAGGCGTGGCCCAAAACCCGGCCCGGTGCATAAGTAGTCGCGCCCGCGTCGCCGTAACCGGTCGTCGCGGGTTCCGTACCCAGCGCGCGCAAGGCGGCGCCTGTCTGGTCACGGCGTTGGGCCACGACCGCAAAGGTCTTGCGCAGATCCGCCTGCAGGCGTTCGAGTGCCTGCACCACCTGGGGCTGGTCCTGCGGGTGTTCGGCATCGAGTCGGGTCACGCCAGAATCGTTCATCGCCTCGATGCTGGTTTCCAGCTCGCGCGCCACGGCCAGCAGCGCATCGGGGTCACGCCCCAGCGCAGCGGCTTCCAGCGCCTGAATCTGCGAACCCAGCTCGCTTTCAAGCTGCTTCAATGTGGCGTCCGGCGACTTCACCGGCCACCCATCTGCCATTCCATATGCGCCATCTTGGTGGCGATGGATTCGGCATTGACCTGATAACTACCCGAGGCAATGGCCTCGCGAATGGCGGCGACCTTTTGCACGTCGACATCCGGTGTTTGCTGGGCCACGTTCACCAGCTCGTTCAAGTTTGCGCCCTGGCCACTGAGCGTGACCGAGTCGGCTTCGCTCACCGAGCCGATCTTGGCGTGGCCAGCCGCCCCGGACTTGCCAGCCTGCACGCCCTGTGCGCCGGACGTCATCTGGGTTACGACGGACGATTCGATCTTCCCGGTCACGATGCTTCTCCTGCGTTCTGTGTCAGATGACTGACGTTATCGACGCCGTTCACGAATTCTTGAGCGATTGTTTTTTGACACCGACGAACGGTCATTGGACTTAACTCACTCAATTAAAAGACTAATTCACCAGAACCGAGCCATCGTCCTGCGCCCGGCCCTCAATGATCCGTCCCGACGACAGGTTGCGGACCTTCACCAGCCCCGATGGACCGACCGCCTGCAACGCCTCGCCACGGCTGCGAATCTCCACGCCACCGGCGCGTGCCACCAGCGTCACCGTCTGGCCGCGATCAATCACATTCGCTGCCGTAAACCACTGCGGGCGGATCACCGCACCGGCCGCGATATGCCGGCGCGCAACACGCCCGGCCACGGCGGGGATATCCGTCATGAACCCCCGCGTCGCCCCGCGTACGGCCTGTTCCACCCGCTCCAACTGCTCCGGTGCAATCACCGTGCCTGCCGCAATCGGCGCCTTGGCAACCACCACATAACTGCGTTGCTGCGTGCGTACCGGCACAAACAGCTTCCACCCCGGCGACGCCAGGCAACGCACTTCCACCGTCGCGGCCCCGCTAGCCGGGTTGCCGATCATCCGCATGCCCTGCGGCTGAGTCGCACAGCGCGGCAGCTGCAAGCGGGCATCCAGGCCACCCGCCGTTACCGTAGTACCGCGCGGTAGCTCGCGTTGGGCATACCGCTGCGCGGCGGCATTCAGCCGGGTGATGTCCTCAGTGGCAGCGGCCGAGGCCGATGCGCCAAAGCACATCGCCAAGCTCGCGACCACGACCAGAATGGAAGATCGGAATTGCATGCTCGGTTCAGGCAAGTGGCGTACCACGGCGTTGGTGCCGAGCGTGACGATAGGGTTTAGGATCGAATTGGCACAACTATGTCCGGGTTTGTCGGCGGAACACGTAGGTACTACGGAAACACTGATCTATTCCCACCACCAAGACGGAACCGGTTTTCGCGCAAGCCCAGACGGAGTGAGTGCGGTTTGGTCATTCCAAATGAGCGAACGACCACGCAGACTTGCGGGAAAACCGGCCCGGTCCCTACGGATTGCGCCTGAAAACAGGCCACGCGACGTTACTCGCCGCTCAGTTGGAATGACCAAA
>NZ_CAXRDQ010000090.1:0-55744 GCF_964229365.1 Abyssibacter sp.
CTACGTGTGGCTGTACAACCATCACCTGCCTCAGAAGGCGCTCAAACACCAAGCACCGATACAGGCGATGAAACAGTGGGCACAATCACACCCTCAACTTTTTCGGCGAAATGTACGGAATCTTCCGGGACCCGACACCTAGTCACTGACCGACTTCATCCTCAAAAGAGGAAGTAATCCTATGAAACGAACATCTATAAACCCCACTGAATGGGGGCTCCAATTCAGCTTCGATCAAGGCGAAATTGTCGAGGGCGCGAATCGGCATCTTCGCTGCTCGGGTCAAATATCGGTAACGCCCGACTCCTCAAACGAATTAGGGGTAGCCGTTGTATCTCCTAATGAGATCCGCGGTCAGATCGAGTGCGCACTTGCGAACATTGATTCCATTCTCGAAGAAGCCAATATGTCGCGTTCAAATATTGTCGCGCTTCGGTTTTTTACGACTGATATCGACAGCTTCCTCCAAAACTACGATGTGTACGCTACTTGGATCGCAGAAGCAGGCATCCGACCGCCACAGAGCCTACTTGGGATTCAGCGGCTAGTCCTTCCGGAGGCCATGGTTGAAATAGAGGCCGATGCTGCCGCATAACAAGTCGTATATGGACTCCTCCCGCAACCGAGCAGTTGAAGACGCATAGATCAAGGCGATAGAGCTGCGGTTGCGGTCGTATATTCGGCCTGTTGGTGGGCTCGTCGGCCCTGGCCTTCATGGATATCCGCATCGGATCGTGCCACACGTTGCAACTGAGCTTTTCTCTCGATTCATCAATGCACGGCTACGTGTGACCGGACATCTGTTTCAGGGGCGGTTTGGCTCCGTCGCGATTCATTTCGCTACGTGGCCATGAATCCGGTCAAGGCGAATCTGTCAGTTGAGGCCGGGGAAACGCGGGCGGCGACGCAAGGGAAAGACAGACTCGGAGCAGATTAAATCAGTGTGATTGGTAAGGTGTCACCGTAAAACAAGTCTGGGCTCCATTGATTGGTGCAGCACATCGATGATCTCAATGTGAGCATTACCGACGCGGTAGTAGATAGGGTGCTTTTCCGCTTGAACGCTGTAATAGCCCAGTTTAATTTCGGGGCGTTCGCGGCCCTGAGAGGGGTTAGCTGCAGCGGAACGCATGTGCTGTCGTAGCATGCTCAAGTACTTCTTCCGCTGGCGCTCGCCGAAGTTCTGGTGTGTGTAGTCGCTGATCTGGACGAGGCTTCTCTCCGCCTGAGGCGAGAGGTAGTACTTGGCCATTATCCGATCAAGCGATCCATTGCAGCTTCCCCGTCCAGACCTTTGCCCTGGTCCAATTCAGCTTCACCTGCTGCCAAGGTCTTTCGTAGTAGGTCGAGCTTGGCTTCCTCTTGCTCCAGAAGCCTCATGCCGGCTCGCACAGCTTCGCTGGCTGAGGCGTAGCGGCCAGCTCTTACACGCTCGTCAACAAAGTCGGTAAAGTGGCTGCCAAGAGAAATGCTGGTGTTTCGTCCCATGACGGGCTCCCCGCTACTGTGGAGATGCCGCCACCTTACCAATAATTGGTACACCCACCAAGGTGAGCGGTCTTGTTCGTTGCTCAGCGCGCCAGTGTCAGGTCTTGCGATCCAGCATCCCCGGCAAAACCCTGACTTAGAGCCATGGCCGGACCCGCCCGAACAATCTATCGACCTCGCCATGGGGTCGGATTCACGATGAGATCGTTGGATCGCACGACGTAACCCCGCTCTGCTTGGCGAGAACAGCCTCGCTGGATTGCGCTCGATCACCGAATTCAATCGCTGCAGCGCTACACTGGCGGCATGGGCAAAGTGACGAATCTCAATCGCGTTCGCAAGCGCAAGGCACGCGAGACCGCCGTGCGTGTGGCAGATGAGAATCGCGTGCGCTTTGGTCGCCCGGCATCGCAACGCAAGCAGGACGATGCCCAGCGCGAGGACGCGAACCACCGCCTGGATCAGCACCGCCGCGACCGCACTGACAAACCTGAATAACCGTCGCGGCTGAAACCGCACGTCGCCTCCGTCACGAAACCGATGCAAGACACCACCGTATTGCTGGCCTTTGCCGCCAGCTTCTTCTTCATCGCGGCCTCGCCCGGCCTTTGCATGACGCTGTCAATGTCGCTGGGCATCCGGCTCGGGCTGCGGCGTACGTTGTGGATGATGGCGGGCGAACTCATCGGGGTGGGCCTGGTAGCGGCGGCCGCGGCGCTGGGAGTCAGCAGTCTGCTGCTCGGTGCCCCGAAAGCCTTCGCGCTCTTCAAGCTTGCGGGCGCCGCGTACCTTTTCTGGTCAGGCTGGCAGTGCTGGCGCAGCCCGACACCCGATCTGCAGGCCCCCGCTCAAGCCGACGGCACCACACGCACTCGCCTTGCGCTGCAGGGCTTTCTGACCGCTGCATCCAACCCCAAGGCCTGGGCATTCAATGCCGCGCTATTACCACCGTTTATCGATGCGGCACGCCCTCTTGCACCACAGCTCAGCGCCCTGCTGGTGATTCTCCTGAGCATCGAATTCCTGTGCCTGGTCGGCTATGCGCAGGGCGGCCGTACCTTGGCTGCCTGGCTGCACCGAGGAGGGCATGGCAGATGGCTCAACCGCATTTCTGGCGGACTGATGGTGGGGGTTGGCATCTGGCTGCTGCTGTCCTGAGCCCAGGCCAAATCGATAATCGGCGGACATCGACGGGGCTCAGTAAATCCGAACGGGTAACCTGCCCGCCTAGAACCGTACCTGCCGGGAGCAGGTCCGGATGACTCGAAACGACACACGTGGACGGGCATGTTCAAAAAAGCAATCGACCTATTCAAATTCAAACAGTTACGGTGGCATGAGCCCGGTGCCGCGGCGGCGAAGGAGCAGTGCCCGTGCTGTGATTACGTCACCCTGCCCGCGCGTGGTTATGACCAGATTTGCCCGGTTTGCTTTTGGGAGGATGATGGTCAGGATGTCGACGCGCTCGACATTGGCTCTGGCCCGAACCACGGCATCACGTTGAGAGAGGGCCGAAATAATTTTAAGCAGTTCGGCTCCTGCGAGCTGGCCATGAAAAAGCACGTGCTCGCAGTGGATGAGCGAGATCGGTTTGAACACAAGCCCAGGCATTTCTAGCCATCTGCTCGCGGCGCCCAAGACGGCTCTCGTGCGACGATGCCTGCTCTACCCACGCGTGAGGGTGGGCCGTATAGCGATTAACGTGATCCACAGGCTGGTCTGATCCAATTATGAAGACAATCATCTTTTGCGCGCTGGCGTTGGCGACGTGCTCCGGCGTCGCAGCCGAGCCACAGACGGCTGCACCCACGGGCGTGGCCGCATTCCTGACGGAGCTGGATGCGCTGCGCAGCGAGGCGCACATTCCCGGCTTGTCGGTCGCGGTGGTCCGCGATGGCGAAATGCTGCTTGCCGCCGGCCTGGGTTACGCCAACATCGAGCAAGGTGTCGCCGCAACAGCGCAGACGCCCTACGACATTGCATCGGTGACCAAGCCGCTGTCCGCTGTCGTGGCCCTCAAGCTGGTTGAGGCGGGCACGCTGGATCTGGATAAACCGATTGCGAGCTACAGCGATTGGACCGAGTTCTGCCAGGCCTTCAGCGAACAGCCGTCGATCTTCGCCCAGGATCTGCGCTGCGAGCCGCCGACGCATACGCTGCGGCATTTGTTGTCGCACACGGCCACAGGCGCGCCGGGCACACGGTTTTCGTACAACCCCATTCTGTATTCCTGGGCCTCACGGCCGATCATGGCGGTGACCGATGCGACGTTTTCGTCGCTGGTCGCGCAGCACGTGTTCGCACCCGCCGGCATGCAGCAGTCAGCCCGCCGGTATCGGGATCTGCCGCTGCGTGCCGACCTCGCAGCACGGCTCACCACGTCGTATCAAATTGACGAGGCCGGCGTTGCACGCCCCTCGGGGCCGCGATCACGACAAGGGGACGGCGCAGCCGGCGGGGTGATCTCCACCGTGCTTGATCTCGCGGCATTCGACATCGCGCTAGACGATGGAAAACTCATCTCGGCAGACTCGCGCGCCGAGATGATGACGCCGATGCGATCGAACAGTGGCGCTGCCCTCGACTACGGACTCGGCTGGTACTTGCAGGATTACGACGGCCTGTCGCTGGTCTGGCATTCCGGCTGGTGGGAGGACGCCTCCTCGTCGCTTTATCTGAAGGTGCCTGAGCAGAATCTCAGCCTGATCCTGCTGGCGAACAGCGAGGGCATCTGGTGGCACAACCCGCTGGACGAGGCCGCGGTCGAGCAATCCCGCTTCGCGCAGGCGTTTCTATCGGCATTCGCTCAACGCTGATCGGGGCCGGGTCGTCCGCCCGGATCAGCCAACGGCCCGTTGGCGTCTGGATCAGAGCGCGTAGATGCGCCCGATTGCTGTGCGGATGCGGCATGAGCCGGCCGCCGGCATGGCGCCGGCCCGCGAGGCAGGCCGGTATTCACCGGGTATAAATCGCGGCAATCGACGCCATCGCCTGTTCCAGCCAGTAGTCCAGAACCTGCTGCAGTGCGGGCAGCGCCGTGTACATCGCCAGCAGGCCGAACACCAGCGCCGCCGGCAGGCCGACTGACAGCACGTTAAGCGCCGGAGCGGATCGGCTCATCACGCCGAAAGCGAAGTTGACCAGCAGCAGCGCGCACATGGCGGGCAACGCGACCTGCAAGGCGCCGACGAACATGGCCGTGCCCCACTGGGCGATGGCCAGGTGGGCATCCGGCAACCAGCCGACCAGCACGCCGGGCGGCCAGCCGAAACTTTCCGCGGCCAGAAGAATGAGCCGCACATGGCCGTCCAGCGTCAGGAACAGCAGCGTGGCGAACAGGCTGAAAAACTGCCCCAGCACCGGCGTTTCGACTCCGCGCAGCGGATCGGTCATCTGGGCGAAGCCCAGGCCCATACCCAGCGCGATGAGCTGGCCGCCGAAGGCGATGGCCTCGAACACGATTTGCAGCAGAAAGCCCATGCCTGCGCCGATGAGCAGCTCCTGCGCCACGGCGGCCAGCCAGGGAATCGTCAGCACCTCGGGCGGCTGCGGCGTGGGCACCACGGGCAGGATCACCAGAGTGGTCGCCAGCGCCGCGATCAGGCGGATACGGGTGGAGACCGCTCGGGTACCGATGATGGGCGCGACCGCGAACAGCGCACCAATGCGCAGAAAGGGCCAGAAGAACGTGGCGATCCAGGCCTCGATCTCGCCGGCAGGGATGCTCACTGGATCAGGCCCAGCATTGCCGGAATGCTGGTGTACAACTCGGTGGTGAAGTCGGTGAGCATGCTCAGCAGCCAGGGGCCGGTGAGCCCCAGCGCGGCGGCCATGGCGAATAGCTTGGGGATGAAGCTCAACGTCATTTCGTTGATTTGCGTGGCCGCCTGAAACATCCCCACCGCCAGCCCCACAACCAGCGCGGTGATCAGCAGCGGCGCGGCGAGCAGAAAGGTCAGGTAAAGCGCCTGCTGCCCTTCCGCCAGGACCAGTTCCGGTGTCATGTCGCGAAGCTGCCAGCCAGCGTGCCGAGCACCAGTGTCCAGCCGTCCACCAGCACGAACAGCATGATCTTGAACGGCAGCGAGATCAGCATGGGCGAGAGCATCATCATGCCCATGGACATCAGCACGCTGGCGACCACCAGATCGATGACCACGAACGGGATGAAGATGAAAAACCCGATCTGGAAGGCCGTGGTCAGCTCACTGGTGATGAAGGCGGCTGCGAGTACCGAGAACGCCACGTCTTCCGGATTCTCCGGAATGGTCTCGCTGCGCATGCCGGCAAACATCGCCAGATGGTTCTCGCGGGTGTTCGCGAGCATGAAGCGGCGAATCGGCTCGGCGGCCCGTTGCACCGCCAGCTCGCCCTGCACCACGTCGTCGAAATAGGGCTGCGCGGCTTGCTCGTAAATCTCCTGCCCCACGGGCGCCATGACGAACAGGGTCATGAACAGGCCCAACCCCAGCAGAATCTGGTTCGACGGCGTCGCCCCGGTGCCCAGCGCCTGCCGCAGCAAGGCCAGTACGACGATGATGCGGGTGAAGGCGGTCATGGACAGCAGAATCGCAGGCAGCACGGTAATCGCTGTCATCAGCGCCAGCACCTGAATGGACAGGCTGTAGGCCTGACCACCGTCTTCGGTGGGCTCCAGCGTGATTGCCGGCAACCCTGCCGCCCAGGCGCCCGCAGCCGGCAGCAGCCAGATCACCGGGAGCAGCCACCACCGTTTCTGCGTACTCATTTGGACCGCCCCAGCGATCGCTCCAGGATGGCCATGAACGATGGCGCGGCCGGCATGGGTTGCGGGCTTGCGGCATCCGCCACCGACAACCCGCCGATGACGGTATCCAGATGACGGACATTGCCCGGAGCCACGCCCAGCACGTAATCGCGCCCACCGGCAGAGACGACCACAACGCGTTCACGTTGGCCGACCGCCACGCTGTCGCGCACCTGCAGCAGCCCGCCGCGCCGCAGGTTGCCGCCACTCACGCGGCGTAGCAGCCACAGCACGCCGACGGCCAGCAGCAGAACCAGCACCAGCGCGCCGCCCAGCGTGCCGACCTGGGGCTTGGGCACTGCCGCACCGATCTCGGCCCGCGGTGCAACCGTAGACGACGCCTGCGGCGCCGCTACCTCGGCTGGTTGCGCGCCGCCGGCATCCGCCGACCCCAATGTCGTGGCAAGCACCATCTCAGCTCAGCTTGCGAACGCGCTCGGCCGGGCTGACGACATCGGTCAGGCGCACGCCGAATTTTTCGTTCACGACCACGACCTCGCCATGAGCGACCAGCGTGCCGTTGACAAAGATGTCCAGCGGCTCGCCCGCCAGCCGATCCAGCTCGACGACCGAGCCTTGATTGAGCTGCAACAGGCTGCGAATGGGCATGCGGGTGCGGCCGACTTCCATCGACAGCGTGACCGTGACGTCGAGAATGCAATCGAGATTGAGTTCGGATTCATTGGCCGGCGCGGCCTCGTCGTGAAGTTCGCGCACGGGTGCGGTTTCAGGGCCGGGATTGGGGTTGGAATTGGGCTGTTCGGCGTCGTTTGCGGGGATTTGTTCGGTGGTCATCTATCTGCCTCAATGAATCTGGATGTCGTCGCTGATCGAGCGCACGAGCTTGAGTGCCTGGTTGCCGCCAGAGACGCCGAATTCGCAATCGAATAGCGACACGCCCTCGGCGGAAAAATCAACGGTGTCCGGCATGTCGATGGGGATCACATCGCCCGTCTTCATCCGCAGCAGACGGGACAGGCTCATGCGGACTTCGCAAAGGGTGCTGGTGATGTCGACTTCGGCGCCGAGCAGCTGCTGCTTCATCGTCGCCGTCCAGCGTTCGTCCCGGTCACCACGGTCGCTTTGTATGCCGGCATCGAGCAGATCCCGAATCGGCTCGACCATGGCGTAGGGCAAGGTCAGATGGGCCTCGCCGCCGTGGCCGTCGATGTCGATGTCGAAGCGGCAGACGACCACGATCTCGCTCGGGCTGACGATATTGGCGAAGGCCGGGTTCACCTCGGACTGCATGTACTCGAATTCCAGCGGCAGCACCGGGGACCAGGCCTGCGACCAATCCTCGAAGGCGTGATTCATCAGAATCTGGATCACCCGCATCTCGGTGCCGGTGAACTCCCGCCCCTCGATCTTGGTGTGAAACCGGCCATCCCCACCGAAAAAGTTGTCGACCACCGCAAAAACCAGCTTGGGCTCGAAGATCAGCAACCCGGTGCCGCGCAAGGGCTTGACCTTGATCAGGTTGAGATTGGTGGGCACGTACAACTGGTGCAGATACTCGGAGAACTTCACCGTCTGCACGCCCTTGACGGTGATGTCCGGCGACCGGCGCAGCATGTTGAACAGGCTGATCCGGAAGTAACGCGCGAAGCGCTCGTTGACCATCTCCAGCGTGGGCATGCGCCCGCGCACGATCCGATCCTGCATCGCCAGGTCGTAGCCGCGCACGCCATCCGCGTCGGCCGCATCGGTCGCGGTCTCGACCTCCCCGCCCTCGACGCCGTGCAGCAGGGCGTCGATCTCGTCCTGTGACAGTACGTCGCTCATTGCATGACAAAGCTGGTGAAGTAGACGGCTTCAACCGCGCTCGGCTCGTTCTCCGATTCCAGCACCTGGGTCAGGGCATTGAGCGCCAGGGACTGCAAATTCAGCCGCCCCTCGCGAGATTCCAGCGACTCGTAGCGCTGGCCGCCGAACAGCAACAGCAGGTCGTTGCGAATCATGGGTTCGTGCCGTGACAGGGCCTCGGGCACGGTGTCGTCGCGGGTCATGACCTGCAGCTCGACCTGCAGAAATCGCATGGCGCCGTCGGCATCGGTGAGATTCACCACAAAGGCCGGATCGAAGGCGTGGTAGATCGCCGGACCCTTGGCCGCGACGGTTTCGCCGGTTGCATCTCCTTCGGTGAGTTCGGTTTCGTCCTCGCCGCTCAGGAAGAACCATGCGGCGCCACCGCCAGCCACCAGCACAACGGTGACGGCGACGAGGATGAGTATCAGCGCCTTGCCCGACTGCTGACCCGGCCCGGACGGCTGAGTACGGCGTGACGGAGGATGAACAGAAGCGTGGTGCAGCGACATCGGAGCGTCTCGTGTGGACTGAGGACTGCCCGGATGGGGCAAGCCATGTGCCACGGATTCACGCCGAGACCCCAGCGGCCAAGCAGCCCGTAAGTCACTGTTTCAGTTGGTATTCTTACGCCTGGCAACCGCCGGCGGCGGTGAATTGACGGCGCCGGATGACCGGCTGCGACAAGAAGCTGACGTCAGGCCCAGGTATCCAGCCCGCTCACCACGGCCAGCGAGGTCAGGGTGGCGGCTTCGGGGGCCGGGCCGAGACCCGAATGACTGGCCGGGGCGCTGGCCAGACCAGGCCGAGGTGGCGCCATGCCGGGCCGCGATTGCCCCGACGACGGATTCTTGTCGCCGTCACCAAACTGCTGCTGGATATCGACCTCCACCTTGGAGAAGCCGGCGCTGTCCAGGGCCGACTGCAGGCGTGGCAGCGAGTGTTGCAGCCAATCCAGCGACGCAGGCTGGCGCGCGGCCAGCACCACACGCACCTGTTGCTCCACGGTTTCCACCGAGACCTGCAACTCGCCCAGCGACTCCGGGTGCAGGCGAACCGTCGCCTTGCCGACGCCGTCCCGGAACTGCAATTGCAGCTGCGCGGCCAGTTGATCGGCCGTGGCGATGCCGGCGGCGACGGCGCCCTGGGCGAAGGCCGCAGTCGGTGCCGCCGTGACCAGCGAAGAGCCGCCCGCCGGCGCCGTGAGGCTCAGACTGCTGGCCAACTGCGATGCGGGGTCTGCGGCCACCTTGGCCAGCGCCCCGCTGGTCGGCCGGGCCAGTGGCGTCGCGGAACCGGCAGAAACCTGTGGACCGGCCGTCGCCAATGACTGCCGATGCAGGGTGTCCGCATTGAGAGCGACGAGTTTCGGCGGCATGCCCGGTCCGGTATCCGATCCGCCATTCGCGGCCGGTGCCGAACCAGCCGGTTGCGTCGCGGGCGTCACCTGTCCCGTCGCCCTGCCCGCCGCACGAGCCGCCGCCATATCCGGCGCGGCAGGCCGCCCGGCTGCTTCCGCTTTGCCCGCTGGTGCCGTGCCTTTCCCATCGGCGGACGCCTCTGCTGTCGTCGATACGCCCCCGCCGCGCTGACTGGCCTGTTCGGGTGCGGGTGACGCCAGTCCGGCTGTCGGTTCCGCCGCGGCCGGCGTATCGCCCTCGGTTGGGGGCGACGCGGGTTCGGCGACCGCCTTTTCTGACCCGGCCGGATGCGCGGCAAGGCAGTCTGAAAAAGCGGAGTCGGTCGTGCGGCTGCCGGCAGATTCCATCGCGCCTGACCGGCCGCCTGGCACCGGAGGCGGTGCAGCCTCCAGCCGCATCAACCCGCGCTCAGCAACCACTGAGTCATCGCCGCCTCGTCCTGGGCACATTGCTCCTGGCGACGGCGGTCCTGCTCACGATGGTCACAGGCACTGGCATGCAGATGCTCCATGCGGCGGTGCTCGGTTTGTCGCTGCTGCAACTTGGTGAATTCGCGGCTCAGCCCGGCCTGCTGCTGTTCCACCACCGAAGACTGGTGTCGGCAGGCATCCGCCAACTTGGCGACAAAAGCGCAGCGGTTCGCCAGCGCACCGGCGCTGAGCGCGCCCGCCTGCGGGCCAGCGCCGGCGTACTCGGCAAGGTATTGCTCCAGCGCGTGCTGGCGTTGTTGCTCGTGCTCGACCCGCTGCCCGGCCGTGCTCACGGCGGCCTCCGCCTGCTCTTCACGGAGCCGATAGACGTCGACCAGCTGCCCGGTTCGTTTGGGATCACGCATGACCAAGCTCCTGTTGTTTGCCCAGCGATTGCAGCAGTCCCTGCATGGACAGCGGCAGGCTCGCGCCCTCGTCTGCGGTTTGCCGCAGGTAATCCAGCATGGCTGGCCAGCGTTCGACGGCGCGATCGGTGACCGGATCGCTGCCACGCTGATATGCGCCGATGCGAATCAGGTCGATCTGGCGCTGGTAGGCCGAGTACAACTGGCGGAATTCGTTACACAGCACCTGGTAATCGGCGGAGGTCACCTGCCGGGCAACACGGCTGACGGAAGCCTCGATATCTATCGCCGGATAGCGCCCGGTTTCCGCGATATTGCGCGCCAGCACGACGTGGCCGTCGAGAATGGCGCGTGCGGTGTCGGCGACGGGATCGTTGGGGTCGTCGCCCTCGGTCAGCACGGTATACACGGCGGTGATGGAACCCGAGCCGAGCGTTCCGTTGCCGGCGCGCTCCACCAGCATCGGCAGGCGCGCGAACACCGAGGGCGGATAGCCGCGCGTGGTGGGCGGCTCGCCGACCGCCAGGCCGATCTCGCGCTGCGCCTGCGCAAAGCGGGTTAGCGAATCCATCAGCAACAGCACGTGTTTGCCGCGCGAACGGAAATGTTCGGCGATGGCCGTCGCCCGCCAGGCGGCGTGCACACGCATCAGCGGCGAGCGGTCGGCCGGTGTGGCGATGACCACGGCGCGACTCATGCCGTCCGGACCCAGTGTCTCCTGCACGAACTCGCGGACTTCCCGCCCGCGCTCGCCGATCATCGCAACCACGACAATCTCGGCATTGGTGTGCCGGGTCATCATGCCCAGCAAGGAACTCTTGCCCACCCCCGAACCGGCAAACAAACCGATGCGCTGGCCGCGGCCAACCGTGAGCAGACCATTGATGGCGCGCACGCCGACATCCAGCGGTTCGGTGATTGGCTCGCGCTCCAGCGGATTGATCAGACCGCCGATCAGTGACACGCGGCGATCGGTACGCGGCGACGGCTTGCCGTCCAGCGGCTGACCGCCGCCATCAAACACGCGGCCAAGCAGCCCCTCGCCCACGGCTACTTCACCGGAACGACGGTCCGGCAAGACGCGGGCATTGGCTTTCAGGCCGGTCATGTCGCCGGTGGGCATCAGAAAGCTGCGGGTGCCGTCAAAGCCGACGACTTCGGCTTCGACAAACTCGCCGCTCTCGACCTCCACCCGACAATGTCCGCCGATGGGCATCTGGCAGCCCGACGCTTCCAGCGTCAGCCCGATCGAGCGCTTGAGCACGCCTTCGACGACGATGCCGCTCTCGCTCGTGGGGACTGCGCTGTAACGGCCCAGGCGTTGGGCCACGCGCTCATTGCGTTCGGCCTGCCATGGAAGATGATGCACGGCCATGGTTAGCGAAACGCCGGCGCGACCAGGCGTTCGACCCGGGCGCCGAGCCGTGCATCGGCTCGTGCATCCGGCGTTTCGACCCGGCAATCACCGGGCGCCAGGGCGTCATCCGGCATCAACTTCCAGTGCGGCCCCTCGACCGGCTGATCCATGTGTTCACGCACGAACACTGCATCGTCCGGGTTCAGATAGATGGTGACGTTGCCCTCGGCCCCCGCCACCGATTCCACCGCCTCGTGAATCATATTGCCGATGAGCGTGGGTTCGGTCTGTAGCTCGGCGCGAACAATGCGCCCGGCCACGGCCGATGCAATCTTGAGCAGGGTCTGTTCGACCTCGGAATCCAGATCCGCCAGCGGCTGTACCAGCGTGTGGAAGATCTCCTTGAGCCGGTTGACCCGCTCGGCGGCATCCGCACTGCCCTGCTGGAAGCCCGCATCGTAGCCGCGCTGGTAACCGTCCTGGTAAGCCGCGGCCTCCAGCTGGTCCAGCTCCGCGACCGTGGGAGGCGCATCATTGCTGGCACGCACATTCGCCCTGCCGGGCGCAGGCGCGATGGTCGGTGCCTGCCAGCGGGCGGCCTGCTCGCCGCGTGCGAGTGTTGCCGGATCAGATGAACTCATCACCACCGCCGCCTCCCAGCATGATCTCGCCTTCGTCTGCCAGACGACGGGTCACTTCGAGAATCTCCTTCTGCGCGGCCTCCACATCGGAGACGCGGGCCGGTCCGCGGTTCTCCATGTCGTCACGGAGCATCTCGGCGGCCCGACTCGACATGTTGTTCAGCACCTTGTCGCGCAGCCCGCTGTCCGCGCCCTTGAGCGCCAGCACCAGGGTTTCGCTGTTCACGTCGCGCAGCAGACGCTGGATGCCCATGTCATCGACATCCAGCAGATTGTCGAAGGTGAACATCAGCTCGGCAATCTCGTCACTCAGCCCCTGATCGAACTCGCCGATCTTTTCCAGCAGCGCCTGTTCGGACGACGAGTCCATCAGATTCAGGATGCTCGCCGCCGATTTGCGTCCGCCCAGGCTGGAAGAGCGCGAGCTGTTGTTGTTCGCGAACTGCTTTTCCATGATCTCGTCCAGCTCGCGCAGGGCGCTGGGCTGGATGCCGTCCAGGGTCGCGATACGCATCAGCACATCGGGCCGCACACGCTCGGGCAGCAGCGCCAGCAGTTCGGCAGCCTGGTCGGCGTCGAGATAGGACAGGACGATGGCGATGATCTGCGGATGTTCGTTGCGGACGATCTCTGCAACCGCCTTGGTGTCCATCCACTTGAGCGCTTCCAGGCCCTTGCTGCTCTGTCCGACCAGAATCCGGTCGATGACGCCGCCGGCGCGTTCCTCGCCCAAGGCGCCGATCAGCACGCGGCGCACGTAGTCATCCGAGCCGACGCCCAACGAGGTCTGCTCCTCCAGGGCGCCGACAAAATTCATCACCACCGTGGATGCCTGTTCGCGGGACACGTTCTCCAGCTTGGCCATGGCCGCGCCGAGCCGCTGGACCTCCTTGGCGCCCAGGTGCTTGAGAATCTCCGCAGCCTCGGCCTCGCCCAGGGACATCAGCAAAATGGCAGCCTGGTCCACACGGGGCAGGTCCATCGCCGCGGCCTGCGGCACGATTGCGAGTTCATTCCCCATCATTCACCCACTGCCGGACCACCTGCGCCACCCGCTTGGGGTCTTCGTTGACGACCTGACGAACTGCCGAAACCTGATCTTCATACGGTGCGGCAAGATCAATCGCGAACGGCTTGCTCTGATCGGTCAGTGCCTGGTGCCCTCGAGATCCCGCCGCTGCGGCCTGGGGCGACAGGCTCACCCGCTCCTCACCGGCCATGCCGAGCATGGCGGCATCGCCGCCCGCGCCGGCGAGGGCCATTTGCTGACCGCCCAACATCTGCGCCGGCGAGGCCAGCAGGCTCTTGAGCATGGGGCGGACCAGCGCCATCAGGATGATGATCACCAGCAGCACGCCACCACTCTGGCGTGCCAGATCAGTCACCCAGGGCTGCTGCCACAGCGGGGCGGGCGCCACGTCTTCCAGTTGCCCGATCTCATTCAGAAACGGCGCGTTCATCACCGACACGCTGTCGCCGCGAGCGGCATCAAAACCAATGGCCTCACGGACCAACGCCTCGATGCGGGCGAGCTGATCGGCGGGTAGCGCCTGCATCGCCACCTGCCCCTCGGGGTCGCGCGTGGGCACATGGTCGACCAGTACGGCGGCCGACACCCGTTGCAACCGCCCCACCGACTCGCGCAGATAGCTCGTGGTCTTGTCCAGCTCGTAGTTGCGCACTGATTGCCGCCGCACCGCGCCTGCCGCTGCGACCTGTGATTCGGTGGGTACGGGCGTCGTCCCCGGCAGACCCTGGGGCTTGTTCGTGGTCGCGCCGGGCACGCCGGTGGGCACGGTGCCGGCAGAGCTGTCCTCGGACGTCTGCTCCGACCGGATGGCGGCATCCGGCGCGTAGCGCTCGACGGTCTCTTCCTGCACGGCGTAGTTCATGTCCGCGGTGACTTGCACGCTCAGACGACCGGCGCCAACCATCGGTGCCAGCAACTCGCGAATACGGTCGGAAAACGCCTGCTCCACCCGCCGCGTGTGCTCGAAATTCTTGTTGGTGATCGCCAGTGCGGAATCCTGCTCGCCGGATGACAGCAGACGCCCCGAATGATCGACCACCGACACCCGCCCAGGCTCCAGCGACGGTACGCCCGCCGAGACCAGATGCTGGATCGCGGCAATCTGCGTGCGCTCCAGGCTGCGGCCGGGGAACAGCTGAACGACGACGGAGGCCGTTGGCTCACGCTTCTGCCGCACGAACGGCGACGGCTTGGGCACGGCCAGATGCACCCGCGCCTTGTCCACCGGCTGCAGGCTCATGATGGTGCGGCTGAGTTCGGTTTCCAGCGAATGCTGGTAGCGGGCCGACTCCATGAACTGGCTGACCCCGAGCCCCGGATTCTCCTGCATCGATTCGAAGCCGACCCCGGCGCCCTGCGGCAAACCCTGGGAGGCCAGCGTCAGCCGCGCTGTCTGCACGTCGCCCCCACGCACCAGCACCGAGCCGCGTCCGATATCCATCTTGTAGTCGATGCCCTGGGCGGCGAGTGCGTCGGCCATGGCCGACATGTCGCGCTCGGCGAGCCCGGAGTACACCGGTACCAGAGTCGGCGACTGCGCCCAGAAATAAACCGTGACGCCAATCGCGACCGCGCCAGCAATGCCGACCAGCAGCATCAGCTGCCGCAACCCCGGCACCTGCTTGAGGCGCTGGGCGAGTGTGTCCTGGGTGGCGGTATCGGTCATGGGTCTGGGTCCTTAGGCCGCGTTGTCAGATCGGCATGTTCATGACGTCCTGGTAGGCGTTGACGAGGCGATTGCGCACCTCGGTCAAGGCCGTGAAGGACACCTGCGCCCGGCCCGAGGCGAGCATCACCCTGGCCAGATCGGCTTGTGGGTCACCCATCTGGAACCGGGTCTTGAGGTTATTCGCGGTCTGCTGCGTTTCGTTCACCGACTCCAGCACGGCCTTGGCCGCATCGGTGAACGAGGTTTCCGGTGCCGGGCCAACCGTGCTCAGTGGTTGATTGGTCGCGGCGCGGTCGGCCAGGGCCGGCGACTGCGAACGCAGGCTGCGGATCTGGGACAGCACGCTTTGGACTTCGAAGCTGGACATGGTGGTGACGCGCGGACCTGGGTTTTGGACAGATGTTGCTTACGGTGACTGGGGCAAGTTCCGTACCCCGGTGCGCCGGCTGACCCGCGCCGGAATCCGGACGCGGCCGCTTAGCGCCCCAGGTCGTACTTGCGCAGTTTCTCGACCAGCGTCGTTCGCCGCAGGTGCAGCAGCGTGGCGGCATGGGCGACCACGCCATTGGATGCGTCAAGCGCTTGACGGATCAGCGCCATCTCAACGCTGGCCATGTGATCACGCAGGTCGATACCGCTTTCGGGCAGGCTGGGTGCACGGGCCGGTCCCGGTTCGGCGGTCAGATCAGCCAGCACACCGGCTTGCGAGGCGGTGGCCATCGCAGCGGGCTGGTAACGCTCGGGCAGCTCGTCCACCTCCACACATTGACCGGGATGCAACACCGAGAGCCGCTCGACCAGATTGGCCAGCTCCCGCACGTTGCCGGGCCAGGCATATTGCTGCAGCGCGGCGACCGCCTGCTCGCTTAGCGCGACATCACCGCGCCCGTCGGCCTGCAGCGACGCGATCAGATCATCAACCAGCCGAGGCAGGTCGGCGATGCGGTCGGTCAGACGCGGCATTTCCACCGGGAAGACATTCAGCCGGTAGAACAGGTCTTCACGAAAGTCGCCGGAGACGATGCGTGATTCCAGATCGCGGTGGGTCGCGGCGATGATGCGCACATCGCATTGCTTGGTGTCATTGCCGCCAACGCGCTCGAAGCTGCGCTCCTGCAGCACACGGAGAATCTTGACCTGCATCGGCAGGCTCATGTCGCCGATCTCGTCCAGAAACAGCGTGCCGCCCTCGGCCAGCTCAAAGCGACCACGGCGCTGTGCCACCGCGCCGGTGAAGGCGCCTTTTTCATGGCCGAACAGCTCGGATTCCAGCAGGTCGGCCGGGATGGCGCCACAGTTCACGGCCACGAACGGCTTGTTGGCGCGCCTCGACAGGGCATGGATGCGCCGCGCCGCGACCTCCTTGCCGGTGCCGGATTCGCCGGTGATCAGCACCGTGGTATCGAACGGAGCGACCTGATCGATCATGCTGCGCACACGTTGAATCGCCGCCGATTCGCCAGACGGCCCAAGACGGGACAGCATGCGCTCGGCTTCGGTATCCATCCGCTTGACGCTGACCCGCTGCATCAGTTCCGCGAGTTGCTGATGGCGGATCGGCAACTGCAACACCGCGTGCTCATCCGGGTGCAGCCCGTGAGGCACTTCGACCTGATCGGGCAGCAGCAGGATGTACGGAAACTGCGGGTCGCGCTTGAGCCAGGCATAGAAGCTCTCGCAGCTATCGCCGAGATCACCTATCACGATGGCAGCGTACTCGCGGGGCCTGGTCGCCTGCGCGCAAAGCGCATCGACATCGGCCCAGCATTCAGGAGTGAAATCGACAAACTCCAGCACGGCTCCGACGGATCGGCCCTGCTCACGGTTGGTGTCGATAACGAGTACGCGGGATTCGCTCATGTTGCACCTCGAAGTGCCTGTAGCTGGGTCACAACGCGGTCGACTCCCTCCATGAATTCGGCCTTGCCAATGAAGTTGTCTGCGCCGGCTGCTGCCGCGTGTTCGCGGTGGCCGGCATCGTCGAAATTGCTGACGATGACAATGTGCGGAGGCTCGTCCTGAGCCTTGATCAGCCGGGCGGCTTGCAGGCCGCCCATGCGGGGCATGGAAATGTCCACCAACAGGAGATCGGGCTTGTGCCGTTCGCAGAGTTCGACGGCCTCCTCGCCTGATTCGCCAAAGGCGATGACCTCAATGGCCGGGTGATCGTCCAGCAGCGCCCCTGCCAGAGTCCGAAACGCACGATGGTCGTCCACGACGATGGTTCTGATCTGGTCCATGCTGTCCCCTCCAGTGGGCACAGGTTCGTCGAACAAATTCTTCGACCATACCTGCCGTAACAGCTCGGGGCGAGGCGACGGCGTCACGCCAGCGCCTCGTCCAGGGTGGTGATCCGCTGGGCGCGGAGCTTGGCGGAGTGAATCCCCATGGCCTCGCGATACTTGGCCACGGTGCGCCGTGCCACGGTGACACCGCGGCGAGCCAGAATCGCGGTGATGTCGGCGTCGCAATAAGGCTCGTCGCGCGGCTCGGCGGCGATGATGTTGCGGATCATCGCCTTGACCGCCGTGCCCGATGCGCTGGTTTGCGTGCCTGAACCGACCTCACTGGAGAAGAAGCGCTTGAGTTCGATCACGCCCCGTGGCGTCTGGATGTATTTGCTGGTGGTCACGCGGCAGATCGTGGACTCGTGCATGCCGATGTCGTCGGCAATCTGCTTCAGCGTCATCGGGCGCAGGCCGGCTTCGCCCTTTTCAAGATAGTCCGGCTGCCGTTCGAAGATCGCCTGAACCGTGCGCAGGATGGTGTCGCGGCGCATCTCGATGCTGCGCAGGAACCAGCGCGCTTCCACCAGTTGATCGTTCAGCGCCGCGGCGTCTGCGCGGTTGCACTGGCCCAACATGCGCTCGTATGTGGTGTTCAGTCGCAGATGTGGATGGGCGGCGCCGTTGAGCCGCACCACCACGCCACGGTCGGTGACCGAAACAATCGCATCAGGCACGGTGATTTCGCTGGCCTGCGCATCCAGCCCCGGCTTGGGATTGAGGCGACGAATCGTGTCGATGGCGTCACGCAGCGTGCTCATGTCGACTGCAAGCCGCTCGCAGAGCTCATCGAGTTCCGCATGGGCCAGGGCTTCCAGATGACCGGCCACCAGCCGTGTGGCCAGCGATGCCGCAGGCTCGGCGCTCTGCGACAGCTGCGCCAGCAGGCACTCCCGCAAATCCAAGGCGCCCACTCCGGCCGGGTCCTGTCGCATGAACACGGCGCGCACCTGCTCCACGCGTGCCAGGTCAACATCCAGCCCCGCCTGCGTCAGGCCACGCGCAATGTCGATGGGCCGGTCTTCGAGGTAGCCGGTCTCGTCCAGAGCATCGAGCAGTGTCAGGGCAATCGCCAGGTCCACGGAATCGGAGAACGCGACCTGTAATTGATCCAGCAACCGAGCTCGCAGATCACGATCGGCGTCGCTGGGATGGCGATCTTCAGGGATCTCATCACCTGCCGATGAGCCTAGGACATGGATCGAATCAAACGATTCCGAATCACCGTCATCGGCGGCCATGTCGTCGGATTCCAGCATCAGATTGCGATCGAGGACGTCCGCGATTTCCTGCTCCAACTCCTGGGCGGAGAGTTGCAGAAAGCGGATCGACTGGATCAGCTGCGGCGTCATCGTTGCCGATGTGGTGATCCGCGCGCCAAGATTTTGTCTCATCGGTCGTCCTCCCGAAGCCGCCAGATCTGGTGAGCGTCTGGCATGGCGTCAGTATTCCGACCAAGCCGGTCCCCGGACAATCGGGACGATCCCCACCCCGTGTCGGGGTTTCCCCTACCTGCCCCGACAGAACGCTGTAGGGGTTCGGGCGCAGACGACGGAAAACCGCCACGGAATGCCGTCAAGCCTTTGCTTTTAAATGCTTATTTCGGGAAGACCTGCTCTCACTTCCATCGCGGTGCTGGGCGGCGAACATCGCCAGGTTTCCGACGCGAGGTCAGCCCAACCGGGGCTAGCGGTCAGTGATTGCTGTCGTAGTGACCACGTACCGCAAAGCGAACCAGGGCGTTTGCGGACTTGATGCCGAGTGACTGCATGATGCGCGCCCGGTGGGTTTCCACCGTCTTGACGCTAATGTCGAGATCGGCGGCGATCTGCTTGGTGGAGCGGCCATTGGCCAGTGCACGCAGCACGTCTCGCTGGCGTGGCGTGAACAACGGTCGGCGTCCATTCTGCTCGCCCGGTTGGTCGGTACACCGGCGCCGAGGGACGTCGAACATGGCCCGTGACACCCGTGGGCTGACAAACGTGTCGCCGTTCATCACGGCCCATATCGCGACCGGCAGTTCCTCGGGCGCGGAGTCCTTCACCAGAAAGCCGGTGGCGCCAACGGCCATGGCTTCGCGTACGTATTCGGATTCGGCGTGCATCGACAACACCAGCACCCGCGTGTTGGGACAACGGTCATCACAGCGGCGGATGATGTCGATGCCATGCATGTTCGGCATCACCAGATCCAACAGCAGGACATCGGGCTCCTGCACTTCGACCAATCCGACGACGGCCGCCCCATCGCCGGTTTCACCGACGACATCAACACCGGCGATGGACTCGACCAGTGACCGGATTCCGGCGCGAACCAGGGTGTGATCATCCGCCAATAGAATGCGAATCGGCTTGCCGGCCGCTTCGATTGGCGCGTTCACGCTGGCTTCCAGTTTCTGGCTCATCACCATTCAGCTTGTCTCCCCAGGGCCCGCCAACACATTCACGATCATTGATATGACACTAGCGCAGGTCGCTAGGGCCGACAACAAAGAGATGGGTACGCCGCCGCCTGCCAGCGCGGCGACCGTGACAGGGCTGGCGGGGCGAATGGAGGATGACCCAAGTTTGAGCCTGGCGAACCACGGCAACTGATCCGCGGAAGATGCCGCACGCCGGACGGTAGCCGTCGGGCGCGGAGCCGGATCGGTGTCAGCGCTGAACGGTTCCGGCTTGCGATGAGCGATATGCGCGGTCGGCGTCTTGCTGCCGGGTCATCGTCTGACGTTGCTCGGCGAGCTTGTCCCGGGCCGCACTAGCGGCCTCTTCCAACGCGCGATGACCGACCAGCACGCGGCGCAAATCGGCGGGTAGCAAATCCGCCAACGGCATCCGTCGAATCCGCTCGTCATAACGTTGCCACGCAACATGGGAACGCTCGCCATCGCCCGAGCGCATCGCCTCCAGGCAGGCTCGCTGTGCGGCGAAGATGTCGGTGATGAACGGACTCACCCCATCGCCGTCCGTGCGGGCCGGGGTGCGATCGCTACCCAGGCACTTCGTATTTCTTCCATCAACTCGGACGCCTCGTCCAGGGCCGCGACATCCGCGTGCAGATTGGCGTCCAGCAGGCGGCGAATGACGTAGTCGTAGAGGCTATCCAAACGGTCGGCCAGCCCGCCGCCCACGTCGAAGTTCAGGCTGGCGCGCAGGGCCTCGACAATGGCAATGGTGCGGCTGATGCGCTCGCCCTTGCCGGCAGGATCACCGCGCTCGATACAACCACGAGCCAGGGCCATGCGCTCGGTGGCGCCGTCGAGCAACAACTGGATGAGCTGATGCGGATCGGCGCCGGCCACACCGGTCGTGACCTGATTCCGTTGGTAAGGGTTCGCGCGATTCTTCTGGAAGTAGCTCATCAATGTCTCCGGCATCAGAACGGCCCATGCCGCCCTAGCCCGCCTCCGTCCGGGTGAATCCCGGCAGCGAACTCAATTGCTGTGTCAGGTAGCTGCCCGTCGATTGCAGGCTGGCGACCAATTGGTCCATCGCGGTGAACTGCGCCGTCAGCCGCGCCTCGAAGCGCTCCATCCGACGGTCGAGCCGATCACCTTGTAGTTCGATCTCCTCGAGCCGTGTGTCCAGGCTGTCCTCGCGGGCATCGATGCGACCGTCGTCGGCGGTGAATCCGTCGAGATAGGTGCGAAGACCCGCCGCCAGGCCGTCGTCGCCGCTGAACAGGTCGATCACGGCGTCCAGGTCTGTATCGGCCTTGGCCTCCAACACTGAAGCATCGAATTGCATCGTGCCGTCGACCTCGAAGCTGATGCCGACCTCCGATAGCGAGCCGATATCGCCGTCGAATTGCTGGGTCATCATGGTCCGCAAGGACTGCCTGGCCCCAAGCGCCAGCGGATCGCCGACCAGCGCGCCGGAGGTGCCCCCCGGCACCGCCAGCGACACCGAAGACAAGGTGACCTGAGCGTTGTTGTAAGCGGTGACGAAGGACTGCACGGCGCTGCTCACCGAACCGCTGTCCTGCGCGACATCGATCCGCACGTCCATATCGGGGGTCTCGGCCAACAGCGTGAAGCTGAGCCCGTCCACGGCGTCGGTGATGGTGTTGGTCGATGACGACCGTACGAACCCGTCAATCGACAATTTCCCGTCGCGGGCCTCGGACAGCTCCGTCAGGTTTTCCGTCACGCCCGGATCGTAGACCAGCGCATCGAGCCCCTCGCCGCCGGCCTCCGGCGCAGCCGTCACCCGGATGCTTTGATCGGCACCGGTTTGCTCGGACTCCAGTACCAGGCGCGCGCCATCATCGGCGATGATGATGGATGCACGAATGCCCACATTGTCGTCCGACCCGTTGATCGCATCGCGAATGGCCTCCAGCGAACCGTCCCCTTGCGGCACGCTCACCGAGAACGACGCTTCACCGAGTTCCAGCGTGAGCTCGCCGTAGCCGACTTCGGCCTCGGCATCGGTGTAGGCCTGCGAATGCAGCTTGTGCGCGGAGGCCAGCTGCACGACGCGAGCGTTGTAGCTGCCGACCTGCGCGCCAGACGTTGAGCTGACCAGCAGGCTGCCCTCATCGGCAGACGTGGCCGTCGTCGGCGTGAATGCACTGGGCTCTTCCAGGGTGGACGCCGCACCGGCCAAGGCATTGAGCGACGAGCGCACGCGACCCAGGGCGGACAGCTCCGCATTGGCGGCCGAACTACGGCGCGCCAGCGTGGTGTCCTGCGCGCCGCGCTCGGCGCTGACGAGCTGTGAAACCAGACTGGCGATGTCCAGGCCCGACCCGACACCCAGTGACGAAATAGACATCAACGACTCCTTTGCTGACTGCCCGGTTCAGGCAAGCCGCGTGCCGCGGGGCATGCCCGATAGGCCCTCAAGCCGATACATCCAGGGTGTGCATCTGCCCGCTGTGCAAGCGGCGGGCCGCCTCGACCACGTCCTGCGCAGGCATTTGCTGCAGCACGTCACCGGTCACGTCATCGACCACGGACACGACGAGCAGCTCAGCTTCGCCGTCCACACGAAACCGCAGGCTGGTGCGGGCACCGATCAGCGTGGCGTTGATCTTGTTCACCGCCCGGTGCGTCGCTTCGTCGGAAACGAACGCCCGGTCGTCACGGTTCGCCTCAGCCACTGCGGGCGGGTGTTCCCGAGTCGGTGGATAGGGCATCGGCAGGTCAGGCCGCTCCCTTAAAGCGTCGGTAATCGGGTTGATGCGAATGTCTTCGCTCATGATCGTGTCTCCGGTCGCGGAAACCAAAACGGGGTCAGGCGCGTTCGGCGACCTGACCCCGTTCACTCATCCCCCCTGTTGCGGGCTTAGCCGAGCAGGCTAAGCACGCTCTGCGGTGCGGAGTTGGCCTGGGACAGCATCGCCGTACCGGCCTGCTGCAGGATCTGCCCGCGGGTCAGTGCTGCGGTTTCTTTGGCGAAGTCGGCATCCTGGATGCGGCTGCGCGAGGCGCTGAGGTTCTCGGACTGCACCTGGACCGATGCGACCACCGACTCGAAGCGGCTTTGCACGGCGCCCAGCGAAGCGCGGGCCGTGTTGATCGTGTCGAGCGCGCTGTCGACCAGCTGAATGCCCAGCTGGGCGCCGGCATAACTGGCGACCGACAGGGTGTCGATGCCGGTCGATGTCGCAGGCGTTCCAACCGACCCATTGGCCCAGCCCGCCACGGTGGCGGAGTCGGTCGTGCCCGCAATGGTGATGGCAGCGTCACTAACCAGCGTGATCTGCCCTGTCGCGCTGTCGTATGACGCTCCGACGTCGGTCTGCTGTGACACCTCATTGATGGCATCCACCAGCTGGCCAGCCCGCTCGGCAGCACTGCTGGCACTGGCGACCGCACCGATATCGACACCGTTAACGGTCACGCCGCCGGCGGCGATCCCGGTTGCGAATCCGGTAATGCCCGACGCAGCCACCGACACGCTGGCCTGGGTGACCGAGCCCATCGCGGCCGTGTTGGCATCCACGATCGAAGAGACGGTAATGGTCTCGCCCGCGTTGGCACCAACCTGGAAGCTAGCGCCGGAGAAGGAGCCGTCCAACACGTTCACGCCGTTGAAGGTCGTGGTATCCGCCACGCGGTTGATTTCTTCGAGCAGCTGGCCGACTTCGGTCTGCAACGCGGCACGATCCGTATTGTTGTTGGTCGCGTTGGACGATTGCACCGCCAGCTCACGGATCCGCTGCAGGTTGTTGGTGACTTCACCCAGCGCACCTTCTGCGGTCTGCGCCAGTGAAATGCCGTCGTTGGCGTTGCGTGCGGCCTGATCCAGGCCGCGAATCTGTGCGGTGAAGCGCTCGGAGATCGCCAGACCCGCCGCATCGTCCTTTGCACTGTTGATGCGCAGGCCGGTGGACAGGCGCTGCATCGACGTGGCGAGCATGTCCTGGGAATTGTTGAGATTGCGCTGAGCGTTCAGCGACATCACGTTGGTATTGATCACTTGCATGGCTAAATACTCCTGGTCCGTTTAGGTCGTGGCGCCGGCGGCGCCTAATGCTCAGCGGAGCGTTCCAACCTGGACGTCTCGCCGATACAGCCCGGTTATCGGACCCGGTGCACAGAACTTTAGATATTTTCCGTCCGCCCTGTCCGTCAGCCACGACTGCGAGGCCCCAGCCGGTTTTTTTGACCCGCGCATCGCACGCGAACCACGGGGCGCGCGAGATGCCAGATAGCGGGATGACGCCTTCGCAAAACCATGAGAACGTAGGCCGGACAACACCTGACGAGGAGACTGCGCCGATGCCGCGGGGTCCGATGCGCAATCTGCTGCTGGGTCTGCTGCTACTCCTCGCCCTCGCGCTGACCACGGTCGTGCTCGGGCTGCCAAACCAGCTGGGGGACGGCATTGCCCGGGAATTGCTTGAGGTCTTCCTCATCGGCGGATTTGCCTGCTGCATGGTGTTGGGCTGGCTCGGCTGGCGCCAGGGACGCGATTTAAGCCGCGCGGAGCACGCCGGCCAACGCAGCTGGCAGATGTTGGCAACCGTGCCCGAGGCCCTGCTCGTGCTGGACCCGAAGACTGGCCGGGTGCTCAGCGCCAACAATCGGTGTCGCACCGTCTTTGGGCGAGAGCCGGAGTCGCTCAAGAGCCTGCCGCTTGACGCGCTGCTCCCGTCGCTGGACCTGCCTGCCGGTACGGACGAAACGCCCGCTCCCCACGCCGTCGAACTGCGCGAAACGGAAGCACTACAGGCCGATGGCACACATTTGCCAGTGGATATCGGCGTCAGCCAGTTCGTCGCTGCACCGACCGATGCGCTGCGGACCATCATCAGCATTCGCGACGCCCGACCGCGCCTGGCCGCCGAATCCGGTCGCCTGGACGCCGAGCGTCGCACCCGACAAATCATCCAGAGCGTGCCCGGCGTGGTGTATCGCTGCGCCATGGATGAGCAGTGGACCATGGCCTTCGTCTCCGATCAGGTCGAGGTGCTAACGGGCTACCCGGCAGACGATTTCATCGGCAATCGACGCACCTCATTCGGTGCGCTGATCCACCCCGACGACGCCGTGGACCTGCAATCCAAAGTGGAAGGCGCCGCATTAGCCGGCCTGCCCTGGTTGGTGGAGTACCGCATCCGCCACCGCGACGGCGAACTGCGTTGGGTCATGGAACACGGCAGCGCCCAGCAAGCGGCGGACGGCCGCATCGTTTGGCTCTACGGCGTGATGATGGATGTGACCGACCTGAAGAACGCCGAACGCACAGCGGCGGAAACCAGCCAGCGCCTGGTCGAAATCACCGAAAACCTCCCTGGTGCGACATGGCGGGCGGAGATTCACCAGGAGACCGGCATTGCGCGGTTCACCCACTTCGCCGGCAAGCTGGACACTCCGTTTGGTGATCTCGATCTGCCGATGATTCGACAGGACGCCGGCCAATTGCTGACGCTGGTTCATCCGGACGACCGTGATCGCTACCGGCGGGACATCGAACAGGCGCTCGCCGATGGCCGCTACAGCTCCGAATACCGGATCCGGCGGCGCGGCAGTCGCTGGGGCTGGGTACGGGCCACTGGCTCGATCTATGACGTAAAAGGCAGCCAGTACCGCATCGCGGTCGGCCACACCGTCGACATCGATGCCGAGCGCCAACTCACCGAGAAACTGGAAACGGCGCGCACCGAAGCCGAGGCACAGGCAGAACGGCTGAGTCGCCTCACGGCCAACCTGCCGGGTGTTGTGTGGGAACTCAGGATGACACCGCCCGACTTCGCGCTGCGCTACACCTATATCAGCGACACGCCCCACATCGTCATCGACCTCAAGCCCGAGCAGTTCTACCGCGAGTTTGATCAGGTTCTCAGCTTCGTTCACCCGGACGACCAGCCAACATTCACAGCCCAGGTAGAGCGGCTACGCCACGCAACGGATGAGCAGGATCTGACCGGGACGTTTCAGTACCGCATGCGGGCGCCCGATGACAGCTATTTCTGGCGCCGCACGGCGTTCCGCGGCGCATTCAATCCGGACGGCAGCCGCACCGTCTACGGCCTGACCATTGATATCCAACGTGAGAAGACTCTGGAACAGGCACTGCGATCCGCACGTGAGGAAGCGGATAGTGCCAACGCCGCCAAAAGCGAGTTTCTGGCGAACATGAGTCACGAGATCCGCACCCCGATGAACGCGGTGGTCGGCATGTCGCAGTTGATGCGCGGCACCGACCTGACAGGCCAGCAGGGGCGGTATCTGTCGCAGATCGAGTCGTCGTCACGGCTATTGCTGCGACTGCTCGACGACATTCTCGATCTGTCGAAGATCGAGGCCCGGCACCTGGAGATCGAAACCATCCCGTTCGAACTGCACCAGCTGATTGATGATGTCGGCAACCTCATGGGCGAGCGCAGCCGGGACAAACAACTGGAGCTGTCGATCCGGCTGGCGGACGACTGTCCGAACCGCTTGATCGGCGATCCTCTGCGGATCAGGCAGGTGCTCGGCAATCTGGCCAGCAACGCCATCAAGTTCACGCCGGATGGCGGCGACATCGACATGACCATCGACACCGTGTGGCGGAATCAGCAGCAGGCCAGGCTTCGATTCGCTGTCACCGACTCCGGCATCGGGCTCACGCCGGAGCAACAAACGCGGATCTTCGAGGCCTTTGAACAAGCCGACGCCTCCACCACCCGCCAGTTTGGCGGTACCGGACTGGGGCTGACCATTGCTCGCCGCCTGGTCACGCTGATGGGCGGCACCATGGGTGTAAGCAGTTCCCCCGACGCCGGCAGTCGATTCTGGTTTGAACTGGTCCTCGACGAAGACCATACGAGGCAACCGGATGCCGCGCTGGTTGATCTCAGCGGTCGGCGTGCGCTGGTCGTTGATGATCATCTGACGACCTGCGAAGTGATCACCGGCCTGCTTGCACGGTTGGGTGTCACCGCGGTGTCCGAACAGCGTTGCCGATCGGGTTTGGCGCGGCTGGAGGCGGCGGTCAAACAATCTCGCCCCTATGATTTCCTGATCGTCGACTGGCGCATGCCCGAACTCTCCGGCACCGAGCTGGTCCGGCGGGTGCTGAACGCACCGGAACGATACGGCCGCCCCCGCACGGTGATGATGACCGGTTACGGCGCAGAGCACAGCCTGCCCGGCATCGCGGAGTTGAAACTGGACGGATTCCTGGTCAAGCCGGTCAGCCCCAGCCGCTTACTTGCCACCCTCACGCAGGCCGTCCAGTCGCAAGACCCTGAACCACCCGAAGCGCCGCAAGGGCGCCCCCTTTCCCTGTCCGGCGTGCATGTTCTGGTGGTTGAGGACAACGCGATCAATCAGGAGATTGCCTCGACCGTGCTTCGGCAGGCGGGCGCCAACGTGTCACTGGCCGAACATGGCGCGCAGGCGCTGGAGCGCCTGGAAGCCGGCGACGGCATCGATCTGATCTTGATGGACTGCCAGATGCCGGTGATGGACGGCTTCGAGGCCAGTCGGCGCATCCGCGGACTCGATGCCTACCGCGACACTCCCATCGTGGCGATGACCGCCAATGCGATGGACGGTGACCGAGAGCGCTGCTTGAATGCCGGCATGGATGACTACATGGCCAAGCCCATCGAATCCGAGACGCTGCTGGAAACCGTGGGCAGGCATTTGGGTCGTGTCCTTGCGTCCTCACCGACCCATGGCGTCGTCCCAACGGATCTGCCTGATCTGCCGGGCTTTGCCTTGGGCGATGCACTACGCCGTCTGGACGGCAATCGTGGCGTGCTCCTGAGCCTGCTGAAGCGGTTTCGCACAGACCACTGCGATGCGACGGCGGCGATCCGCCATGCGTTGGATGCCGACAACCCGGCAGGGGCCAAGCTGCATGCGCATTCGCTCAAAGGCGCCGCAAGCAGCCTGGGCGCCTATCCACTCGCCGCGCAGGCCGCTGCCGTGGAGGCTGCCATCGACAACAATGCCACCGTGGCGGCGCCGCTGGCCGAGCTTGGCGAGCAGCTCTCGGTGGTCCGCCAAGCGCTGGGCAGCATCGAGCCCCTGCCGGCCACTGTCCCGACCAAGATGTCCGCAGACAGCTTTAAGCGGCAATGGCGGCGACTTGCGCAGTTACTGCTGGAGAACGACACTCGGGCGGTCGATCTGGCATCAACCCTGCGGCAGCTCGTTCCGGCCGGTCTCGAACAAGCCGTCTCAGCCGTCATCGATCGCGCCGAAGCCTATGACTTCGTCGGTGCAAAACAGGCCATGGATCAGGTCGACTTAGGGGAGAACGACGCGCCATGACCGCAGATCCACCCACCGTACTGATCGTCGACGACACGCCGAGCAACATCGATATGTTGCGCTCCGTGCTCGCCGGCAGTTATCGCGTGCAGGCCGCCACGTCTGGCCGCCGCGCCTTGGACATTGTGGCGGACCAGCCACCCGACCTGATTCTGCTCGATGTCGTGATGCCGGACATGGATGGCTATGCGGTCTGTCGTCGGCTCAAGTCGGATGCCCAAACCGCGCGGATTCCTGTCATTTTCGTCACGGCCAAGAACGAGGCCCGCGACGAGGAACTCGGCTTCTCCATCGGTGGCGCCGACTATGTCGCCAAGCCATTCGAACCCGCCGTCGTCCGGGCGCGCGTCGCCACGCATCTGGCCTTATATGACCAGACACGCCTGCTCCAGCAGCTGGTTGACGAACGTACGGTGCAACTCCGTTACGAGATGGATCAGCGCGAAGACGCGGTCGCTCGCGTCCGCTATCTGCACGAGTACGACAGCCTGACCGGGCTGGCGCATCGCAGCTTGCTGATGCAGCGCATCGACATGGCATTGGAAACCCACCCCGATCGCGTGGCCGTTGCCGTGCTGGATGTCGATCGATTCGCCGCCATTAACGACGCATTGGGCACCCGGCTGGGGGATTTGCTGCTGCAACAAATCGCCACAGCCCTGCGTGACGCGGCCGGGGGCACAGCCTTCATTGGTCGGCTGGGTGGCGACAGCTTCGGCGTACTGCTGACATCCAAAAGCCGTGTCGTTGACCAGCTGCATCTGATCAACGAGCACATGGAGCGATTGTTCGAAGCCGTTGCCCGGCCTTACATGCTGGAGGGCGAGCGCATTCAGATCCGCATCAGCGGCGGCGTGGCCGTGCATCCGAAGGATGGCGAGACCGCCGAATTGCTGATCAAAAGCGCGGATGCGGCGATGCACGCGGCCAAGGACGCCACCCTCACCACGTACATGTTCTACAGCGCGGAGATGAATTCCGCCTCGCGCGAGTTGCTCACGCTGGAGAGCGAGCTGCGTGACGCAATTCGCGATGGCGCCATCAAACCTTGGTATCAGCCGAAGTTCGACCTGAAAACCCGCACTCTGGTCGGTGCAGAGGCGCTGGCTCGATGGGTCCGGCCAGACGGTCGCAGTATCGGGCCGTCCGTGTTCGTCCCGCTGGCCGAGAAAACCGGTTTATACAAGGCTCTCAACCAGCGAATCGTGCACGACGTGTGCGTGCAAGCGCGTTCGTGGGCCAGCAATTTCGACACCCCGATCACACTGGCCGTCAATGTCTCGGCGGCGGATTTCCAGTACCCCGGATTCGTCGCCGACATGCTCAGCATTGTCCGAGACACCGGTGTCGATCCGCGCATGATCGAAATCGAGATCACCGAACATGCGGTCATCGCCGATCCGCTGGCCGCCGCCGACAAGATCGGCGTGCTCGCCGGACACGGGTTTACCACCGCGCTGGATGATTTCGGTGTGGGCTATTCGTCGCTGTCGTACATCCGGCAGCTGCCGATTCACACGCTGAAGATCGACCATTCGTTCATGGGCGGCGTTGGCGAGGACGAACGCGCCGACGCCGTGGCGGCGACGATTCTGACGCTCGCCAACCGGCTCGGGCTCACGAGTGTGGGCGAAGGCGTGGAACACGAGCATCAAATGCAGTTCCTCGGCGCCAACGGCTGCACCCTGGTTCAAGGGTTTCTGTTCGCCGGCGCGATGGCCTCCGACGCATTCGAAACCCAACTGCTTCGACACTGATTGGCGCCCGCTTAGCCGATAACTGCGCACCAACCGTTCGGATGCCGTATCATCCGCCTGCTGCCAATGTCATCAGGCTGTTCCGGTTACCTCGGCATCGCATCTAGCGATGCTTCGCGAATCACCCGTTACCTTCCTTGATTGCTATGCAGTCGGCACGCACGCAGTGCGCGCTGAAATCATTTGTTGTTGTTGTATTTAGAGTTTAGGAAAGTTTAATGAGTGAAAAGCAGAACGGAACCGTGAAATGGTTCAACGATTCCAAGGGTTACGGATTCATCGCCCCGGCTGACGGCGGCGAAGACCTGTTTGCCCACTTCAAAGAAATCCAGGGTTCTGGTTTCAAGACCCTCGCAGAAGGCCAGAAGGTCGAGTTTGTCGCTGCCCGCGGTGCCAAGGGCATGCAGGCAACGCAGATCATGCCTCTGTAAGAACAGCGCTTTCGCCTTTCGGCGAATGAACTGATTCGAGCCGCGACGGTTTCTGACCGTCGCGGTTTTTTTATGCCCGGAACAACGCCGGTGTCACAGAGACCGGCCAACGCGCTCCTGCCGTCTCGTCCCTGTCGAAATCGGGCTCCACCGTTCGACCACAATGTGGGACTGACACTGGAGCGTAACGATGAAGTATCTATGCTTCGGCCACATGGCCGAAACGCGCTGGACCGAGATGAGCGCCGCCGAACGCCAAACGATGATGGCGGCCTGCCACGCCTACGACGAAGAGCTCAAACACGGCGGTCACTTTTTGCGTGGCGAAGCCCTGCAACCCGCTGATTCCGCCGTAACCGTCCGGTGGCACAATGGTGAGGCCGTGGTCACCGACGGACCCTACGCCGAAACCCGCGAGCAACTGGGCGGCCTGTTGCTGTTGGAGGCACGCGACATGAACCATGCGATTCAGTTGATCTCGAACCACCCGGGCGTGCGGCTGTGCGGGCCCTTCGAGATTCGTCCGCTGGACGAGGCGTTTCCCGAGGGCTTCTGTGACAGCATGGCCGACACAGCCATCACCAACCAATAAGCGCAGGGGAGAACACCATGACCAGCAAAAGAGCGTATGTCGACGGTTTCGTGCTGCCGGTTCCGCGGGCGAAGCTGGAGGAGTATCGCGCCATGGCGCAGATGTGCGGCGCTATCTGGAAAGAACACGGTGCATTGGACTATGTGGAGTGCGTCGCCGACGACGTGCAAAGCGGCGAAGTCACGTCGTTCCCGCAAAGCGTACATCTCAAGGAGGACGAGGTCGTCATCTTCGCCTGGGCATCCTACGAGTCACGCGAACATCGCGACGCCGTCAACGAAAAAGTGATGAACGATCCGCGGCTGGCCGATATGAAACCAGAGACCATGCCCTTCGACGGCAAGCGCATGTTCTGGGGCGGCTTCAAGCCCTTGATTCAACTTTAGAGAGCGCCGTGGACTGCGCTCTCACGCTGGCTCTTCGAACCGGAGACGATCGATGCGTTACATGCTGATGTGCTGCATGAACGAGGCGCACTGGAACGGCCTGGACGAGGCAACGCGCGACGACGTGATGACGCGCTATCGAAGCTGGGTCGATCAGATTGATGCTGCGGGCCAGCATGTCCTCACCCATCAGCTCATGCAGACCGCCACGGCGACAACGTTGCGCTCGCCCGCTGGCCGGGAGGTGATCACCGATGGCCCCTTCGCGGAAACGCGTGAACAATTCGGCGGCTTTCATCTGATCGACTGCGAAGACCTCGACGCAGCACTGGCCATCGCCCGCCGCATACCCACCTTGGCCGTCGGCGGCACGATCGAGGTGCGCCCCTTGGTCGACTCCGCCTGATCGGATGAACCCGCGGACAGCGGCGGGTCTGAGCGCGCGGATCGACGCGATCTATCGCACGGAATCCCGCCGCATACTCGCCACCCTGATTCGCCTGCTAGGCGATTTCGATCAGGCGGAAGAGGCCATGCACGAAGCGTTTGCCGCGGCCGTCGAGCAGTGGGCAAGCGACGGCATACCAGACAATCCACGCGCCTGGCTCGTCTCCACCGGGCGGTTCAAGTTCATCGACAAGCTGCGGCGGCGCACGCGTTTCGACACGCTGACACCTGAGCTGGTCCGCCTGCAAGACGACGCCCGCAGCAACGACCCGGCCGCCTCCGAGCTGGACGGACTGGAGGATGACCGACTCCGGCTGATCTTCACCTGCTGCCACCCGGCTCTCTCCACCGATGCCCAAGTCGCGCTGACCCTGCGCGAGATCTGCGACCTGACCACGGAAGAAATCGCCCGATCCTATCTGGCTGCGCCATCCACGCTGGCGCAGCGGATCGTCCGCGCCAAAGCGAAAATCAAGCGTGCACGCATCCCGTACGAGGTGCCGTCGCCAGCGGAATTGCCCGACCGGCTCGAAGCCGTGCTGCGGGTGGTCTACCTCGTGTTCAACGAAGGCTATGCGGCCTCATCCGGGGATACGCTGACGCGCCAGGACCTGAGCGGCGAAGCCATCCGGCTGGGCCGACTGCTCGCCGAATTACTGCCGGACCCGGACGTGCTCGGCCTGCTCGCACTGATGCTGTTTCACGAAGCCCGCAGGGCCGCACGCACCGACGACACGGGCGAGCTCGTGCGGCTGGAAGACCAGGACCGGAAGCTATGGGACAACGCGACAATCGCCGAGGCCAATACCTTGCTGGACCGCGCATTCGCCGGCCAACGCATCGGTGCCTATACGCTGCAGGCGGCCATCATCGGGGTGCATGCGAATACCGCAACAGCGGCGGACACCGACTGGAACCAGATCATCGCCCTCTACGACCTGCTGCTCCGCCTGCAGCCCTCACCCATCGTGCAGCTCAACCGCGCCGCGGCGGTCTCGATGCGCGATGGACCACAGGCCGGGCTTGCTTTACTCGATGCATTGGCCACAGACGAGGCGCTGGCAACGTTTCATCCCTACCACGCCGCGCGGGCCGAACTGCTGCGACAGCTAGGCGACCCGGCAGCGGCTGACCACGCCTACGTGCAGGCACTGCACTATGTGTCGCAGACTGTGGAACGCCGTTTCCTGGAGAAGCGCCGGGAATCGCTGCAACTCGCCGGAACCAAACCACTACGGCCGGGTTGAAACACCGCCAAGCGCAGGGGGATTATGGTTTGTGTGCCGTCATACCCATCGTGAGCACAAGCCCCGATCAACCAGGTATCTGAATACCCATGCCTACAACGCCTACCATGCGCGCGATCGCAACTCGCCAAAGCGGGGATGCCGATGTTCTCCAAGCCACGGAGATGGCTCGGCCGACGCCCGGCGCCGGCCAGGTGCTGATCCAGGTGGCCGCCGCTGGCGTCAACCGCCCCGATGTACTCCAGCGCATGGGGCTTTACCGGCCGCCCGAAGATGCCTCCCCGCTACTGGGGCTGGAGGTGGCCGGAACGATAGTGGATGGCGACCTGTCGGGGACGGACTGGCAGCTTGGCGACACCGTGTGTGCGCTCGTTCATGGCGGTGGCTATGCGGAGTACTGCGTGGCGGAAGCCGATCAATGTCTGCCCGTGCCCAAGGGCTGGACGTTGGAACAGGCCGCTTCGCTACCGGAAACCTGCTTCACGGTCTGGAGCAATGTGTTCGAACGCGGCCGCCTCAGCGCCGGCGAATCGCTGCTGGTTCAGGGCGGCTCCAGCGGCATCGGCACCACCGCCATCCAGATCGCTACAGCACTCGGTCACCCGGTCTTCGCCACCGCTGGCACAGCCGAAAAATGCCAGGCCTGCGTGGATCTCGGCGCCCAGCGCGCCATCAACTACCGGGAAGAAGACTTCGCAGACGTGATCCGCGAGTTATCGGACGGCCGCGGTGTTGACGTGATCCTCGACATGGTCGGCGGCGACTACATGGAGCGGCAGATCAAGAGCCTTGCCGACGACGGCCGCCTGGTGCTCATCGGGCTGCTCGGCGGCAGCAAGGCCGAGGTGCCGCTCGCCCAGATCCTGATGCGGCGACTGACCGTCACCGGTTCGACCCTGCGCCCGCGCAAGAAAGCTTACAAGGCCAAGCTGGCGGCTGATCTGCTCAAGCACGTGTGGCCACTCATGGAGGACGGGCGGTTCACGCCTCAGATTCACGCCCGGTTTGCGTTATCAGACGCAGCGGACGCCCATCGGATGATGGAATCCGGTTCGCACATTGGCAAGCTGGTACTGGTCACCGAGTCTGGGCGCTGAATACGCACTGGCTAACCTGTTAGCCATTCCATGCACACCCGACGAGCAGCGCATCAAGGCGCTTGATTCAGGACGACAGCGTTAATCCCAGAATAAAAGCAGCTGAGCGTGCTGCTTTACTGGGCCCATGGATGGACGCTGGCAAATCGCGGCAGCCGGCTAACCGATCAAGACGAATAAGTGCGCAAGAATCGGATAGTTGCCGCCAGCCCGAGTGCGCAGACTGCTCCCTCTCACAGCAAGGAGCTAAGCGCATGGCCACTTACGTTTTTCTTCATGGGTCCTTTCACGCCGCCTGGAACTGGCATCGCGTCGTCCCTCTCCTGGAAGCATCGGGACATCGCGGTATCGCACTGGACCTGCCTGGCCACGGGCGCGACCGTACGCCACCAAGCCGGGTTTTCTTGGACACCTGCGTTCAGCATGTTCTGGCGTGCATCGATCAGCAGTCAGAGCCCGTCGTTCTGGTGGCGCACAGCCGCAATGGCATCGTCATCTCGCAAGCCGCCGAACAGCGTCCCGAGCGCGTCAAGGGGCTGATCTATCTCGCCGCCTATCTGGTGCCGGACGGCAAGTCGATGATGGACTTTGCCCTGCAAGACGAGCATTCACTGGTCGCCCAGAATCTGGAGGCGGGGCTCGATCGAAGCCGCTTGTTGACGATGACGCGGATTTTCCGCCATCGCTGGCTACAACGCCTCGCGGCGCGACTGTTGCCGCAAGGCTTACAGGTCCATCGACTAGCGCGTCACGCCTACAGGGAAGCCCTGTACCACGACTGTGGCGACGAAATCACCGAACTGGCTAACGTCTTGCTGGAAGCGGAGCCCAACTGGGCTGGTTTCACACCTTTGAAGCTCAGTCAGGCACGCTACGGCCGGGTGCCCAAGGTCTACATGGAATGCCTGCAGGACCGCGCGGTCACGCTGCCACTACAACGTGCGATGCTCCGTGAAACCCCATGTGACCACGTGTACTCGTTGGACAGCGGACACTCACCATTCTTCTCACAGCCTGCAGAACTGTGCCGCGTGCTGGCCGACAGCCTGCACCATTTCGAAGTCGCCCCTGTGAGAAACGCGGCATGAAACCGACAGACATCATCTGCTGGGATGCCATGCAGGCCCGCGATACCGCGTTCGACGGCCGATTCCTCTATGGCGTGATGACCACCGGTGTCTACTGCCGACCGTCCTGCTCGTCACGCATGCCGAAGCGCGAAAACGTCAGGTTCTACGCTATGGCTGCCGAAGCCGAGCTAGACGGCTTGCGACCCTGCAAACGCTGCCAGCCACTGGCAAAGACCGCTGACGAACTCGCCGTACGCAAGATGCGCGAGCTCGGCCGGTATATCCAGGCGCACAGTGCCGAAACGCTGACCCTGGAGACCCTGGCGAAACGCGCCCACCTGAGCCCGTCGCATCTCCAGCGTCAGTTCAAGAAGGTGCTGGGAGTATCACCCAAGCACTTTATTGAAACCTGCCGGCTGGACACGCTCAAAACCCAACTTCGGGAAGGCACCTCTGTCGCAACGGCCACTTACGAGGCCGGTTTCGGCAGCAGCAGCCGGGTCTATGAGCGCGCGGCAAGCAGGTTGGGCATGACGCCCAAACAGTACAGCGCCGGTGGGCTGGATGTCGCGATCTCCTGGGCCACATCCGACACCGCGCTCGGCTTGCTGATGATGGCGGCCAGTGACCGGGGCTTATGTTTCGTGCAATTCGGCAGCAGCGAAGACGACCTGCTGACCGCATTGCGCAAAGAGTTTCCGGCCGCCGCGATCACGCGCATGGCCGACGGCGGCGACGATCAGTTCATGCAGTGGATGGCGTCATTGTCGCGCCATCTGGCAGGACAACAGCCCGCAGGCGATCTGCCGGTTGATTTGCGCGGCACGGCCTTCCAGATGCAAGTGTGGCGCTACCTGCTGACGATTCCCCCTGGCGAACTGCGGTCGTATACCGAAGTGGCGCAAGCCGTCGGCAAACCGAAAGCGGTTCGCGCGGTCGCCAACGCCTGCGCGGCCAATCGGGTGGCCGTGCTGGTGCCCTGCCACCGAGTCATACGCGGCGATGGTCATTTGGGCGGCTACCGTTGGGGGCTGGAGCGCAAGCGCACGCTCATTGATCAGGAGCGGGCTGACCGCGCGACCCACCCATGAGCAGCATTGACGCCGAAGCATTGCGCGGCAAGCTGGACAGCGATGGTTTCGCAATACTGCCCGCCTTGCTCGATCCGGATAACTGCGAAGCGCTGCGTTCGCTTTACGCGGATGAACGCCATTTCCGCTCGCGGGTCATCATGCAGCGACATCACTTCGGCCGCGGCGAGTACCAGTACCTGCGCTACCCGCTGCCTAGCCATGTGTCGACGCTGCGGGGGCGGCTCTACGCCGTACTGGCGCCGATCGCGAATGACTGGGCGCACGCGCTGGGTGAAGAGCGCAAATACCCGCCTCAACACCAGGACTATCTGCAGAACTGCCATGCAGCAGGCCAAGCCCGCCCGACCCCGCTTATCCTTAAATACGGTGCCGGTGACTACAACTGTCTGCATCAGGATCTCTACGGCGAGCAGGTGTTCCCGTTGCAGGCGGTCATCATGCTCAGCTCGCCCGGCGACGACTTTCAGGGCGGTGAGCTGGTGCTGGTTGAACAACGCCCACGCGCGCAATCGCGGCCCCAGGTAATCCGGATGAACCAGGGTGATGCTGTGATCTTCGCGGTGAATCAGCGACCCAAACAGGGCGTTCGCGGCACCTATCGCGTTCGGATGAAGCATGGTGTCAGCCGCGTCGAAGCCGGGGAGCGCTACACGCTCGGTATCATCTTTCACGACGCGCAGTGAGCATGGCCTGCTGATCAGGCCTGCACGAGTCAGATTGATAGCCCACTGCTTGAGAGCGTCGGTCGGAGACAACGGTACGGTTCATCGACTGGGCGGCGATAAATTCGTCATCCTCCTCAAGTCACCCTCCGCCTCATCGGAGGCCGCAGACGATGCTGCGAGTAAGGCTGCGGAAGCCATCTTGTCCGCAATCGTGGCCGTTCGCATTGCCACAGCCGTGCTCCGGAAAAACCCGACATGGCATCCGGATGTAGCTGATGGCGAAACGCCAGCCAGCTCAACAAGCAAGAATGGCCTTCAGTGGCGAGTTGCCTGCGTCTCGCCGAGCGCGTGACGGGCACGGCTCGCAAGCAACGCCTGAACTGCCTGCTTGCGCGTGCGGGCGTGGGTGACGCTCCAATCACGCGAAATGGCGCCGACTGAGTCGATCCAGGCCATCAGGTGATCACGACCGGACTGGGTTAGCGCGTAGCTCCACACATCGTTCTCCAGCGCAATATCCAGCAACTCATTGGCGATCAACATGCCAATCGCGCGGGCGAAATCGCTTTCTCGGACGACCAGCGAGGCGCGCACCTGATCCACCAGATTCTGCGGCGTGGACCCGGAGCCCGTCAGCGTGCCGAGATCATCGGCGGCCTGGAGAATCGCGATCTGCGTGACCTCGATGAATTCGGGAACGCCCATCTGCTTGCGCCGCTCGCCTTCACCACTGGGGTCGCTCGCGATTGTTCCGTCCAACATGGGGTTACTCCACGGTTGCCGTTGCTTTCGAGTGGTCTGCAGGCTAACAATCGAAAAGTGAACATTTTGGCAACGCGCGCCGAATGGGCAGGACGGTCGTCATGGCGGCGGATACCGCTGGTCCGAACCCTCAGATGCTTGCGCGATCCGCCAGAATCTTTACAATGCGCGCCTCGCTGAACGCCAAATGTGCGTCACGAAATCGCGGGCCCGTAGCTCAGTTGGATAGAGTACCTGGCTACGAACCAGGGGGTCGGGCGTTCGAATCGCTCCGGGCCCGCCATATTTAATCAAAAAAACCAGAGACTTAGCGGTCTCTGGTTTTTTTGTGCCCGACGTTTGAGCGGTTTGTGTCCTCCTCGTGTCCTGGCGGTGGCCAACGCGCACTGGCCGGTGCTTTGGAGTGCCCCTGAAACTGCGGGAGAAGAGGAAGTGGAGCAGCGTCGCATTGTCTACAGAAGCCTCGGAACGGCACAACACACCACCAAGAGCGTCACGTATCCCCTCGTACCACCCGCTCGCGCTCAATCTGCTGACTCACGAAGACCACCCACTGCTTCGCCTGGCCCCGGTAGTCGGAGAACGCGGTCGCCTCTTTGAAAGCCTGCATGGCTTGGCCATAGCGCTTGAGGTTGTAGTAGGCCGTGCCGATCTGCATGTTGGCACTGCCCGGCCGCGCCAACCCGCCGAGATCGGTCACGTTGTTCGATCCGGATGTAGTGCAATTAGTAAGGTCTCACCGTAATTCCGTAATTCCCCGTAATTCCCGTCCCCTATTACCCCCAGACGGCGACCTCTCGGGGGCATGGTTGTTGCTCATCGACAGGCATCCCAGTCCCTACCTGCCTTGAACATGCCAAGACGACACGGTTTAACCCTCGCCGCACTCAGCATTCGAGTCCTCGCCACTGCCATGGGCCTGCTCGCGCTCTCCACGAGTCAGGCGCAGGATGACGAGCCCGAAACGGTCGACACCATTCCAGTGGCGCCGCTGGATGAAGAGGATGCCCCCCACTCCTCCGGAACCTTACGATTGGAAGAAGTGGTCGTGACAGCAACCAAGCGCGAGGCATCGGTGCGAGACGTGCCGTCCAGCATCGATGCGATGTCAGGCGAAGACCTGATCGAAGCGGGAGCGACTGACCTGGAGCAGATCCTGGCCCAGTCACCGGGCGTGACCTTTGGCAGCACAGGTGGGTCGGAGATCCGCCAGCAGGTCGTCATTCGCGGCGTGACCGCCAGTGGCACCGTCGGTTATGGCGGCACGACCACGGGCTATCTGTTCAATGACGTGTCGCTGGTCAACCCTTCCGTGGCCGGAGCCATCCCAGGGATCGATCCGTTCGACCTGGCCACGGTCGAGGTCCTCAAAGGCCCGCAAGGCACCCTGTTCGGCGGCGCTGCGCTCGCCGGAGCCATTCGATACGTACCCAACAAACCCGAACTGATCGATACCTTCGGAAGCCTGTCGCTGGGTCTCAGTGAAGTCGCGGACAGCGAGGGACTTGCTCGCCACTACACTGGCTTTCTGAACGCCCCCGTCGGCGACACGGCAGCGATTCGAGTGGTCGGGACCAAACGCACCGATCCCGGGTCCATCGATGACCTCACGACAGGCGAGAACGACATCAACAGCGGCGGCAACACGCAGGCGCGCGTGATCGGGCTGTGGAAGCCGACGAGCCGACTCAGTGCGGAATTCATGGCATATCGCTTCGAGGCACGCTCCGACGCCAGCGGCTCCACCGACAACCCCAACCACCGGGAAACAGAGTCACGCCGCAAGGAAACACCGGGCGAGACCTGGGCCAACCTGTACCGGAGCGAGGTCGAGTATGAATTCGACAGCTTCTCGGTGACCGGAATCGGCAGCTTCCTGGAAAAGGACAGCGAAAGCATCTTCGATCTGACCGCATTCTGGGGCGTTGAAGATATCGAAGGCACCAAGGTCTGGCAGCTGTTTGAAGGCCATACCGAACAGACCACTGCAGAACTGCGTCTGGTATCGGCTGAGCCCAGCCACGTCGGATTCTGGCCTCTGGATGGATGGGATTATCTGGTGGGACTGTACTGGCTGGAGGCGGAACAGGTCTTCGATAACACCACGTCTGCCACACTGACGGCGGTCTTGGACCCTCTGACCATCGAAGTTCTGAATATCCCTTCGGACCTATCGGCGGACGCCGATGAAACCGCCGTGTTCTTTGATCTAACCCGCCCGCTTGGCAACCACTTCGAGATCAACCTCGGGGGCCGATATTTCCGACAGGAGAGCATCGGCTATATCGAAACCAGCGACACACCGGATGGCGTGACCCTGGAGGAAGGCGGCTTCAACCCCAAAGCGGCCGTGACCTGGCACGCTGCGGACCATATCCGGGTGATCGCCAACTATGCCAAAGGGTTCCGGTTCGGGGGGTTCAACAACAACCCGCTCAACGACCCGGACATCGAGTTCACCTATTTCTCTGACGAGATCCAGAACTACGAACTCGGCGCGCGAACCGACTGGTTTGAAGGCGCGCTTCGATTCGATCTGACCGCGTTCCTCATCGACTGGATCAACCCACAAATTCGTCAGTCCAGTCAGACCACATCCACGTCCTATATCAACAATGCGGGCGGAGCGCAGGTCAAGGGCGTGGAGTCGGCGCTGACGACCCTGCTGCCCTGGAATTTCACACTGAACCTTAACGGCGCCTATGTCGATGCACGTCTGACAGAAACCTTCGACACGTCGCGCGGCACGGCTCCCGAGGGCTCGCGCCTACCCGCCACACCGCATCTCACGGGCAGCGTCAATCTCATGCACGACACCTTCCTCGGATACTGGCAACTCAGTTCGGCCCTCAGTTACAGCTATCAGGGTGAGTCCAACAACGAGATTGTGAACTACGAAAAGCTCCCAGCCTACGGGCTGTTGGGAGCCTCCCTCAGCCTGACGCGCCTGGGGCTGGTCACACCCAACATTCGCTTGAGCGGGACCAACCTGCTGAACGAGACGGTCCCGGTCAACATCCTGCACGGTGTGGCAGCCACCAACGGCGACCTGAACTACGGCCTGCTGCGGCCTCGAACCGTCACCCTGTCCCTCGGGATCGAGTTCTAGGGCTGCATCCTCTGCCTTGCTTCAGTCAGGATGCCGAATCCGGAATCGATCACTCGAGAACGTCAAAGATACTCAGCGGGCCGAAACCCTGCCCCGCCAGGTATGCCGAAGAAAATGCGTTGGCGGCGAAGACCCCGCCGCGTGAAGTGGGTGGGGGTAGTCAGGACCGATGATCCCAGGGAGATGAGTCATTCTGCCGGCATAGCGATAAATCAGTTCAATTAGTAAGGTGTCACCGGAATTAATCAAACAGTAAATCTATATGAAATGACCCGCTTAATGGGTTCGGAGTGACATATATGCGGCTGGCAGTTTTTTCGGTTGTCGTTTATTTTGTTGTCATTTTCTCAGCCTGCGGAGGCGAGTCTTCCGAACAGTGGGTGAGAATCAATGATGAATTTTTACGAGAGTATTTTTCTGAGCGCCTTGAGGATTTTGGCATACAAAATAAATTGATTGGTGAAAAAATATATTATGAATCTGAAAAATCCAGCCAAGTTGAAGAATTGTACAAGGAGTTTTCTGCTAATGGCCCTCTTTATATAGAGGTTTCAGACATTTATGTTTCTGTGGACTTTGAAAGAGGGTTGGAAGGCTCTGGGGTGAGTTACCACTTTCGTCCTGTTGAGGGGGGCGGTGGGAAATACTATTTTTCACAGAAGAATTATGAGCGTGCACGAGGAATTTTGCACTCAGCTTTGGAAAAAAGGCGACGCTAGATTGGGTTTACGGGTTTACGGGTTTACGGGTTTACGGTGACACCTTACCAATTACACTAATTTAACCTACTCCGGGGAATTCGGGGCCAAGCCTTGTTTCGTGCACAATAAATCACTCTGCTGACGACTGAGCAGTACAAGTCAACGTGCTCACCCACTTCTCGCGTGAAACAAGAGTTCACCGCTGTGCTCCGCGCAAGCACAGTTCCTAGCTGGTCTACACTCCGCCGAGTGCTGTCGAAACGGAGTGGGAACCGGTGCCCGTTACGGGCAAATGGCGCGGTCTTCGCATAGGCTTTCGCCGGGCATCGCCGAGCCGAAGTTCCTATCCTGGCTTCGCCGGCGACGGTATCAGGGAGAACCGACTTGGCTGGGAACTGGACACACGCGGCCGGCATCTGGCTGCTAGGCGCAAGCGCTTTGCTCGCCAGCGGCCTTGGCGCCGCTCAGGAGACCGATACGGTCGACACGATTCCGGTGCCGCCTCTTGAGCGGGAACCACCTCGCCGCGCGAATAACGGCCTGGTTCTGGAAGAGGTCGTCGTCCTCGCTCCGAAAACGCAACAAACGCTGGATGAGGTCGCTGTTTCGGCCTCGGTGGTGGACCGCGACACGCTGGCCGAGTCCGGCGGTTTCGATCCTTCAGCGTTGGAAGATTTTGCCCCGAATGTCGAGCTGGACACCGACCCGCAGGCGCCGGTGATCGGCATCCGCGGTTTCTCCACTGAGACCGACAATGTGGGGTTCGAGCCCTCGGTGGGGCTTTCACTGGATGAGCTGGCGATCAATCGCCCCGAGTTCATCGCCGATGGCTTGTTCGATATCGACAGGATCGAGGTTTTCCGCGGCCCGCAGGGCAGCCTGTTCGGCAAGAACACCATCGCCGGCGTCATCAATATTTATTCGGCGGAGCCGGACGACGATGTCGGCACGGTGCTCGCTGCGACGGCTGGCTCGCACCAGGAACGCCGGATCGAAGCCGGCGCTGACCTGAACCTGTTCGACGGTGCGCTGGGTCTGCGCGTGGCAGGCGTGGACTGGCAACACGATGGCTTTGTCTACAACCGCTTTCTGGACGAGCGCGAAGGGACCGTCGACCAGCAGGCGTTGCGCCTCAAGGCCGTGATCGCACCGTTGTCGAACTGGACGCTGCGCCTGTCTACGCAGTTCTCCGACACCGACTCGGTTTATCCACCCTGGCAGTTGATGGATGCCACCGACCAGGTATTGGACTACCTACGCGAGTTCGACCCGGCGATTGAAGACGACCCCACCGACGCGGAGACCAGCTTCAACACACCGGGCTATGTGGATCGGCACTCGGACGTCAGCCGGGCTGTCTTTGAATACGACGCGGCCGGCTGGTTTGGCCTGTCGGATCTGCTGCACACGGTGGTCGTCGGCCGTGCTGCTTTCGATTTCACGACCATCATCGATATCGACGTCAGCCCGTCGGATCTGATCATCACGGATTTTCGGGCCGACTACGCGCAGAACTCCATCGAGGCCCGGACATCGGGCCGCGCAGACAGCTTCTTCGGGCTCGGGCGGACGGTGGATTTTGTTATCGGCCTCTATGCACTGGATGCCGAACTCACCAGCAACCTGGACACCCTCGCCGGCCAGGACCTGGTGCCATTTGCGTTGACCACACCGGGCCTGGAGGCCCTGGGCATTCCCGCAGGAGCGCTCGGCCCCCTGCTCGACCTGCTGCCTCCTGGCCCCGGCGTACCGATCAACGACGCCTTCTTGCGCGGCTACGCTCAAGACACCCAGTCCTACGCCGCGTTCGGCCAGATGACCTGGCGCTGGACCGATCACTGGTCCGGCATCGTCGGCGCTCGCTACGGCAGCGAAACCAAGCGGGCGTCGTACCAGGTTGAGCAGGAAGGCGTCGGACTCATCGGTCTGATACTGGGCGCGGAAACTTTCGCCACCGACGCACCCATCGAGCGCAAGGAAGACGACTTCTCCCCGACGTTCGGACTGCGCTGGGATGCCTCCGAAAGCACGACCGCGTTTCTCACCTGGGCGCGCGGCTTCAAGGGCGGTGGTTTCAACGCGACGGCCAACACGCCCGAGAACCTGGAATTCGAGCCGGAAGTCGCGACCAGCGTCGAAGTCTCGACCAAAAGCCGCTTTCGCGAGATCTGTCTAAGCCTCGATCTGGCCGCCTACAATACGGACGTGGAACAGCTGCAAGTGGTCGACTTCGACGGCACCGCCTACCAGGTCCGCAATGCCGCCGAGGCCAGGCTGCGCGGTATCGAAGGTGGCTTTTCCTGGCAGACGCCCTGGCACTGGCTCCGCGTATCGGGCGGATTCGCGTTCAGCGAAGCGACCTACCTGCGGTACACCGACGCCCCGCCGGTCGAAGGCAGCGACGACAACACTCAGGATCTCTCGGGCCGCACGCTCGCCAACGCGCCCCGCTCCACCCTGTCCTTGTCGCCGGAGGTCACCTTCCCCGGCATGTTCGGCATCGTGCCTCGCGTGGCGGTGGACGTCAGCCACCGCGGGGACCAGTACTCAGCCACTGACCTCGATGAGCACAGCTTTCAGGACGCCTACACCCTATATGGCGCCCGCCTCGTGCTGGCCTCCGCCTCCGATCACTGGGCGCTGGTGCTACGCGGCCGCAATCTCACCGATGAACGCGTCCGCGACCTGGTCTTCGACTCCTCCGTGTTCGAGAACACCTATGTCGCTCAGTCCACTGCCGAGCGCACCGCATCGGTCACCCTGCGGGTGAACTTCTAGCGGAACCAGGCAGACGGCGACCGAGATCGCCGAGTACCATCCGGGGCGACCAAGACAACAGCAGGTTGAGGAGACCCCATGTACGACTACCAGACGCTTAGCGTCGCCAAGGCCGACCGGATCGCCACGCTCACGCTGAACCGGCCGGATCAGATGAATGCCTTCACCGTCGAAATGTCCCAGGAACTGGTCGACTTTTTCACGCGCGTGAATGACGACACCGAGGTCGGCGCCATTATCGTGACCGGTGCCGGCAAGGCATTCTGCGCCGGCATGGATTTGTCCACCGGCGGCAACGTTTTCGGCCTGGCCGAGCACCAGGAACCCACCCTGGAAGACATCCGCGAGCGCCGCGACGATCCCGAGATTTATCGGGGCGTGCGCGATACCGGCGGGCTCGTGACCCTGTCGATCTTCAACTGCACCAAACCCGTCATCGCCGCGATGAACGGTGCCGCCGTTGGTATCGGCGCCACGATGACGCTGGCCATGGATTTTCGCATCGCCTCCAGCAAGGCCAGGATCGGCTTCGTCTTCGGCCGCATCGGCATCGTGCCGGAGGCCTGCTCCTCCTGGTTTCTGCCGCGTCTTGTGGGCATCCAGAAAGCCTTGGAATGGTGCTACACCGCCGACATTCTCGACGCGCAAACCGCGCTGGACGGCGGCTTGCTGAAATCGGTGCACGAACCCGAGCAGCTGATGGCCGAGGCGCGCACATTCGCGTTGTCGTTGATCAGCAATCGCTCGGCGGTGGCCGTCGCCCTCACCCGGCAGATGCTCTACCGCAACTCGGCGCAGCCGCATCCCTTCAATGCCCACGAAATCGACTCGCTGGCCGTGTTTTACACCAGCCGCAAGGACGGCCGGGAAGGCGTGCAGGCGTTTCTGGACAAGCGCGAGGCGGATTTCACCGCCCAGGTGCCGGACGACCTGCCGCCGTTCTACAAAGACTGGGCGAAGTAACCCGCCAGTCGGCGACACGATGCGACAGGCCACGCGAACCGCGTCAGGGTTCGCGTGGCGGTGGCTACGGCCCTTCGAACAGCTGAACCGTCACCACCCCGTCTCTGTCAGCTCCGCCAACCACCAGTGCCCCGGTGCTATCGGAGGCGGCATCAAAACCATATTGCGTGATGCCGCCTAGAGAAGCGGCCACACCCGCGAGATCAGCTCCGGCTGCGAACGGCACCAGGGTGTCCGAGTAAAGCGCCGAGAACGCGCCGTCGTCGCCGGTCTGTACCCGCAATGTGGGGTTGATGCGATCAACCTGCGCTGCCGTAGCGTTGACTGCCAGCTTCGGGCCGGCCAAGCCCCTGGGTGGCACCCGACGGGCGAACGCATCGCAGCCGTCGGTGTAGAACACCACCGCCTGGCCCGTGGCGTCGATATCCAGCGCCTCGCTCAGGCAGTAGTACCCGCCGGATGTTTGCAGCAATTCCACAACCTGGGGCAGCTGTTGCATCCGCCGATCCGTGGCGAGGCGTCCCACCTGCAACACCTGCATGCCCGCACCCACCGGGGCGAGTTGAACGGCCCACAGGTAAACGACATCACCGGCAGGCGTCACTTCAAAACCAGACAGGCTCAGCTTGACCGGATAATTCTCCGGCAGGAAGACCGTTGGCGATGGCAGAACATCGATCCCTGCGACCGTCACGTCGCCGCCCGCCCGGCTCAAGCCCACCAGCGTGGTCTGGGCGATGTCATCCATCCAGCGCATCCGGAGTTCTTGATCGTAAGCTTCGGCTTTCAAGCACAACAGGCGGGGATACCGGCAGGACTGCGGGGCGGCGGTTGCACGTTCGAACACCCAGCCCACCGCCAGGCGACCGCCGTCTGCGAGCGCGGCCATGGGCGTCGCGGCCGTTCCGAGTGGCTCCACGGTACCCACGGGTTGAATCGCCTCCAACGGCGTGCCGTCGTAAGCGAACCGACGCGCACGAACTGCGTTGCCCGTATTCGTGCCATCCAGCCACGCAACGGCCATCACGCCGTCTGCAATAGCGATGTCGAACCGGCTTTGATTCCCCGGCGTCTCCATCACGTTGATCTCGCCGCTCAGCGGGGTGCCATCGGCTGCGTAGACGCGCGCCCGGACATCGTATTCAAGATCACCCGGCCGCGCGTATGCCCAGCCAACTACGAACTCCCCGCTCGGTGCGCGATCGACGTGCACGTTGTAATTTTGCCCCGGCGTGAGGTTCGCCTGAATCGGCGGTGTCAGCGGATCTCCAGGCGCGGCCGATGCCTGCATCGCAAACAAGCCGATGAGCAGCGTGGCTGCCCACTGAGCGCAAGTCTTCGTCGTCATTGGCGTCTCCTCCCCCGTCGTTATCTGGGTTTTCAGCGGGGCACTGTCAGACCGTGAACACTTTTCACCACGAGTTCAGTCGGACGTTCCATGACCTCGGCTGTAGGGGATATTCGACAGCTGCGCGAACGGCCTACAACCATTTGTTTATGCACCGGAGCCCTAAATACGGCTTCATGCTGACAAAGTCCTAATAAGGACATTTCAGCCAGCTCAATTCTGATAGCGTTCCGGTCGACAAGGGAATGTCACCCCCCAATTCAGAGGAATCACGATGCGCTTCGATTTCGACACCCGTTCGTACACGGGAAACCTGCTCGGTCATCTCGGCTCCGGCAGTCGCCTGCTGCTGGCAGGGCTGGCGGCTGTTTCGCTCGCCGCGTGCAGCGAGTCGCCGAGCTCCCCGGAGATCACCGGCGAGACCACAGCAGTCGTCGACACCGTCCAGGACATCGGCCCGCAGCCCTACGTCGTTCGCCTGAACGAATCGCTGCTCGGTCTTCAGCTGGTCAGCAACGCGGTCGATTCCACCTTGGCGTTGATCGGTGCGGAAGCGGCATTTCTGAAATACGACACGGTGTTCAAGGGGTTCGCTGCCCGGTTGACCGAACAACAGGTTGCCGCTCTGGAGCAACTACCCATCATCGCGTCGGTTCGGCCCGACACCTTGGTGAGCATCTCGGGGACGCAAACATCTCCCACCTACGGGCTAGATCGCATCGATGAACTGTCGCTGCCGATGGATGGCGTGTTCAGTTACCCGGACAGCGCTGGCGCCGGTGTTCACGTTTACGTGCTCGATTCAGGCATCAACCCGGACCACGTTGAATTCAGTGGCCGGGTCGGCACCGGACGCAATTTCATCAATGACGGCCCCATCGGCATCGATTCCCTGATCGTACTCAACCTCGGCGGTATCTGGGAGGTGCTGGGCTACCAGCCCGATCCGGACGCCTGGCAGGACTGCAACGGTCACGGCACGCATGTATCTGGCACGGCAGTCGGCACCACCTACGGCGTGGCGAAGCAGGCCACGGTGCATCCGATTCGCGTGCTCGGCTGTGCGGGTACGGGCGCGTTCTCCGGCATCATCGCCGGCATGGAATGGGTTGCGGAAAACGCCGAGCGGCCCGCCGTCGTCAACATGAGCCTGGGGGCTGGATCAAACCCGGATATCGACGCCGCCACCAATGCGCTGTTCGCGGCCGGCATCCTGCCTCTCGTGGCTGCCGGCAACGACAATGCAGACGCCTGTGGCCATTCGCCCGCGGCCGCGGTGAATGCCGTGACAGTCGGCTCGACCGATGCCGCCGACAATGAATCCAGCTTCTCCAATCACGGCACCTGCGTGGACATCTTCGCACCGGGCACGGACGTGGTCTCGGCGAGCTACAGCAACACTACCGGCACATCGACCCTGAGCGGAACATCCATGGCAACGCCGCATGTGGCCGGTGCCGCGGCGCTCATTCTGGGCGAGACACCTTCGCTCTCACCAGCCGATGTCACCGCCGCGCTGATCAGTAATGCGACGTCCGGCACCATCGCGCTGAGTCCAGCCACGGCGGGTTCTCCCAACCTGTTGCTGAATGCTTTCCCGGAAGGCGCCAAGCAGTAGCAAGCGGCCGGGCGCAACAGCACACAACGGGCTGGCGATTTGCCAGCCCGTTGTCGTTCAGGCGGGTTGTTACGTTACGCGCTCGCCTCAGTGTTGGCGCCGGCCGTCAGACCGCGGATGGCTGCGCCAAGCATTGAGAATTCCTCGCGGCGCGGCGAACCCTGCCGCCACACCAGTGCGACCTGACGCCGCGATGGCTCCGCCAGCGGCACAAGGCGAACCTCCATGCCGGCGATGATGCCGGCGTCGATCGCCAACTGGGGGAGCAGCGTGACACCGACCCCGGCGCCGACCATCTGCACCAGCGTGTGAAAGCTGCTGGCTTCAAACCGGTTACGGCCCCATGCCCCCTGCAGCTTGCACACCTCGATGGCCTGCGCCCGCAGGCAATGGCCCTCCTCCAGCAGCATCAAGGGTTCATCGCTCAGCGCTGGTACCGACACCGAGTCCTGTTTGGCGAGCGGGTGATCGGCGTGGCAGGCGAACTGGAATGCGTCTTCGAACAGAATCTGGCATTCGCAGCCGTCGAGATCGTAGGGCAGTGCGGCCACGATGGCATCGAGTTCGCCGGCTTGCAGCTGGTTGAGCAGCACGTGGGTGAGGCCCTCCTCCAGAAACAGCCGAAGATCCGGAAACTGCTTGCGCAGCTTGACCAGAACGCGCGGCAGCAGAAACGGACCGACGGTCGGAATAGCCCCAAGGCGTAAATCACCGCTCAGTGGCGCCCGGTCCGACGCGGCCAGGCTCATGATGTCCTCCGCATCACGCAGCAACTCACGCGCCCTGACTGCGATGGCCTGACCGATGGGCGTGATGAGCACATGCCGCCTCGAACGCTCTGCCAGACGCACGCCCAGCACCCGCTCCAGGTCCTGTATGCCGGCACTCAGCGTGGAGGGCGTGACGTGGCAGCGCTCGGCTGCACGCCCGAAATGGCCGAGGTCCGCCAAGGCGGCCAAGTACTCCAGTTGCTTGAGTGTCGGCAGTCGTTTCATGTTGGCCCAGTGTTCGATTATTACGAACAATATATACGCTATTAATCGCTTTACCCGACATTAGTGCGAGACTATTCTCGACGTCAATCCCGGTTGCTGCCGGGGCGTACAGCGGTTGGGATTCGGCCCGTCCTCGGGCATGTTCCCAGCTGCGTCGAGACAAGATCTCGACGTCATAAGCACAGCGTGAAGGAGATGGGTTATGGACGGAAAAGAAATGGGTGCTTCGGGCAAATGTCCGGTGATGCACGGCGGGGCAACCTCCACCAACATGTCGAACCTGGGATGGTGGCCCGAGGCTCTAAACCTCGACATCCTGCACCAGCACGACAGCAAGACCGACCCGATGGGGTTGGCTTTCGACTATCGGGAAACGGTCAAGTCGCTGGATTTCGATGCGCTCAAGGCCGACCTGCACGCATTGATGGCCGACAGCCAGGACTGGTGGCCCGCCGATTGGGGGCACTACGGGGGCTTGATGATCCGCATGGCTTGGCACGCCGCCGGGTCTTACCGCACGGCGGATGGCCGCGGCGGCGGCGCGACCGGCAACCAGCGCTTCGCGCCGCTGAATTCCTGGCCCGACAACGTCAACCTGGACAAGGCGCGACGGCTGTTGTGGCCGATCAAGAAAAAATACGGCAACCAGATCAGCTGGGCCGATCTGATCATTCTGGCCGGCACCATCGCCTATGAATCCATGGGCCTGAAGACCTTCGGCTTCGCGTTCGGCCGGGCCGATATCTGGCACCCGGAGAAGGACGTCTACTGGGGCGCCGAGAAAGAATGGCTGGCACCGACCGAGAACCCGCACAGCCGGTACTCCGGCGAACGCGATCTGGAGAACCCACTGGCCGCAGTGATGATGGGGCTGATCTACGTCAACCCCGAAGGCGTGGATGGCAATCCTGATCCGCTGAAAACGGCCAAAGACGTGCGCGACACCTTCGCCCGCATGGCCATGAACGACGAGGAAACCGTGGCCCTGACCGCCGGTGGACACACGGTGGGCAAATGCCATGGCAATGGCGATGCGGCCCTGCTCGGCCCCGACCCGGAAGCCGCCGGCACCGAGGATCAGGGCCTGGGCTGGCTCAACAAGACCGGGCGCGGCATCGGTAGCGATGCCGTCACCAGCGGCATCGAGGGTGCCTGGACCACGAACCCGACGCAGTGGGACAACGGCTATTTCCACCTGCTGCTGAACTACGACTGGGCGCTGAAGAAAAGCCCGGCCGGTGCCTGGCAGTGGGAGCCGATCAACATCAAGGAAGAAGACAAGCCGATCGATGCCGAGGACCCGTCGATCCGCCGCAATCCGATCATGACGGACGCCGACATGGCCATGAAAATGGACCCCGCGTACCGCAAGATCGCCGAGCGCTACTACCAGAACCCCGAGGAATTCTCCGATGCCTTCGCCCGGGCCTGGTTCAAGCTGACCCACCGCGACATGGGGCCGAAAACCCGCTACATCGGACCCGATGTGCCACAGGAAGACCTGATCTGGCAGGACCCGGTTCCAGCCGGCAGCACCGACTACGATGTCAGTGCCGTCAAGGCGAAGATCGTGGCCAGCGGACTAAGCATCAGCGAACTGGTCTGCACCGCCTGGGACAGCGCCAGGACTTACCGCGGCTCGGACATGCGCGGCGGCGCCAATGGTGCGCGCATTCGCCTGGCACCGGCACGACACTGGGCTGGCAACGAGCCCGAACGCCTGGACCGCGTGTTGCCGGTATTGGACGCCATCGCCACCGAGACCGGTGCCAGTGTGGCCGACGTGATCGTGCTGGCCGGCAATGTCGGTGTGGCGCAGGCAGCCAAGGCGGCCGGAGTCGACATCGACGTCCCGTTCGCCCCAGGACGTGGCGACGCCACCGCCGAGCAGACCGATGTCGAGGCCTTCGAGGTGCTGGAACCCATCGCCGACGGCTATCGCAACTGGTTAAAGAAGCCGGAGTTCCTCTCCTGCGCCGAAGAACTGCTGCTCGACCGCACCCAGCTCATGGGCCTGACCGCCCCTGAAATGACCGTACTCGTGGGCGGCCTGCGTGTGCTGGACACCAACCACGGCGGCACCGACCACGGCGTGTTCACCGATCGTGCCGGGATGTTGACGAACGACTTCTTCGTCCACCTGACCGACATGGCCTACCAATGGAAACCGGTCGATCACGGTCTGTACGAACTGGTCGACCGCCAGACAGGCGACCGGAAGTGGACAGCATCGAAAGTCGATCTGGTGTTCGGGTCCAACTCGATCCTGCGCGCCTACGCCGAGGTCTACGCGCAGGACGACAACCAGCGGAAGTTCGTCCATGACTTCGTCGCGGCCTGGACCAAGGTGATGAACGCCGATCGGTTCGACCTGCGGACCTGAATGGCGACATGATCGTGACGCGTTGCGGGCATCGTAGGGTGCCCGCAACGCGTCCTGGCCCCCCGTCGTCGCACGAACCTTTTCCGGAACACCAAGCATTTGCCTTGCCCGAATCGACGGCGACAGGGTCACACCTGAGAGCCCCGCACCGGGCGCCGCAGTGGCCGCTGGAACCACTGCCCACGCGTCCAGACCACCCGCTACAACGCCAGTCGGGCCACCTAAACAGTGGGTGTCACCGAGTTCTATCGCGGCCTGACTCTTCATACCTGCCGCCCCACCTACTCCCATCGCGGCGGGGTCGCCGGCTATTCGACGCCGACAGCCTGCGCGCGCTGTTAGCGCCGTTGGGCTGATCCGCGCCGGCGTCGGCAACTCAAGAACGCCTGCCGCAAATGTGGCGTATCGCAACGGCTGTGGCATCGGCCGCTTGCCTTACGATCGTTAGTTAGCGACACTGCGCTCGCGACGGCGGACGACTCAGATCTGCCGCGTGAGGAGAGCACAATGACGAAGAAGGTGACGCGGCGGATGGCGGCGGATCGCCCCTATCTGCCCCCGGGGCTGGCCACCAGTGACACCCGGCAGAACATCCTGGTCGTGGCCCTGCGCCTGTTTGCCGAGCACGGCTTCGAGGGCGCGTCGATGCGCGACATCGCCAACGAAGTTGGGATGAAGGCAGCTTCGATCTACTCGCACTACGCGTCCAAGGAGCAGTTGCTTCTTGAATTGCTGCGCTTCGGTCACGAGGAGCACAACCGCCGCATCCGCTCGGCGCTCAACGCCGCGCCGGACGAGTGCATTGCGCAACTCTCTGCAGCGGTACGAGCGCATGTCCGCATGCACACCGACTATCCGATGCTCGCGGCGGTCTCCAACACCGAACTCCACGCCCTATCGACCGAGGCGGGCTCACCGGTTCTGGCATTGCGTGCAAACACCGAAGCCATGCTCGCGGAGGTCGTGCGCAAAGGCGTCCAATCCGGTGTGTTCCAAGTGCCGCATGAATGGCTGGCGGTGGCCGTTATCGGCGGTATGGGACTGCGTGTCGCTCACTGGTACACGCCAGATTTCGAACTGGATGGCGATGGGATCAGCGACATCTACGTGGAGTACGCCTTGCGGGTACTCGGCGTGTCCGGTACCCGACCGGAGCAACGGACATGACTCAGCCATCGCCTTGGCACCGCATCGTAGCGATGTTGATGCTCGCGTTTGTCTCCGGCACCGGCATCTCACAAGGTAGCGACGAGCTCGACGCGCTGTTCGGCGACAACGAGCCCGAACGTCAATCTCAGAGCTCCGAATCAGACGCACGAGCGCCTGACGCCCCCGGTACAGATGCCGACACACCGCCGGACGAGCTTGAAACCATCCCGGTGCCGCCCGTCGAAACTGCGGAGCCGCGCAAGCGTCCGAACCGGCAATTGGAAGAAATCGTCGTCACCGCACAAAAGCGTGAACAGGCCATCCAGGACGTGCCCATCTCCATGACGGCCCTGACCGGGGATTTTCTCAAGGAGCAAGGCGTTTCTGATATCAGCGAAGCGCTAGGCATGGTGCCCAACGCGTCGATTGATGCGGCGGGTTTTTTCGCAGCGCCCCGCATCCGCGGCTTCACCTTCAATAACAACAACAAGAGCTTTGAGCCGCCGGTGGGCATGGCGATTGACGGCGTTCCGCATACGCGGATTCCGTACTTTCTCGCGGCCCTGTTCGACCTGCAGCGCATGGAAGTTCTGCGCGGCCCGCAGGGCACCAGCTTCGGAAAGAACACGACGGCCGGGCTGATCCACCTGATCTCGAACCCACCAACGCCGGAGCCCGAAGGCGCGCTCACAGTGGAGTTCGGGGAGCTTGAGCGTCACCGCGTCGAAGCCGCCTTCGGTGGACCGCTGGCCGACGGCATCAATGTGCGCGTTGCGGGCCTGCTGGATCGCCGGGATGGGTTCGTGCGCAACACCACCGCGAAAGTTGTCGATGCGGCCGACCCTTGGCTGAAATCTCGCGATCGCACCGGCCTGCGGGCGACGGTCGCGTTTGAAGACCTGTTCGGAACGCGGCTCACTCTGGCGGCGGAGTCTTACGAGCTGTTCGATGGAGGAGCAGCGCTGGAGACCATTCAGGTCGGCCCCAACTTTACCGCTGCCATGCGTCGGTATGACCCGGAAGCGGACGTCATCGCCGGCAACTGGGTCGCGTCGCTGGATCTACCAGACTTCCGCGAGATCTCCATCCGTCGCTACCGGGGCCAATGGGACATGGACCTGGGCGATTGGTCACTCACCACCATTGGCGCGCACGCAGTGATGGATCAAACACTGTCGTTGGACACCGACTTCACCCCAGCGGAAGCGCTCAACGGTAGCGGCGGTGATCACTCACCCATGCGGTATGGCGAGTTCCGGCTAACGGCACCGCCGCTGTCAGGCCTGTTCGGGCTTGGTGCCCTGGGCGAAAGCGACTTTCTGGCCGGTATCACCTGGAGCCAGCGTCAGATTCTGGACAGCGAGTTCATTTTCGGCCTGAACACCCTGCCCTTCGCGGATTTGCTCCAGGCCGCGGCGCTAGACGGCCAGGCTGGCGTGATCGACCCCAACAGTCTGGCCGGGCTGGTGGGGGCACTGCCGATCGACACCACCAGCGATATCGCCGGTTTCGAAGAGATGAATCAGTTCTTCGAGCAAACCGCCAAGGCGGTATCGGTCTACGCCCACGGCAAATGGCAGTTCACGCCGGCCTGGGCAGTGGAATTGGGCGGCCGCTATACCCGCGAAGACAAGCAAGGCTACTGGGACGTGTCGTTCACCACACCAACGTCCGTCGTGTTGTCGCTGGTCGGCGCAGAAGAGTTCACAGCCACACGTCAGCGCAGCGAGAGCAATTTCCAACCCAAGGTTTCGCTGAACTGGCAACCCACTGATGCGTTCTCGTCCTTTTTGCACTGGGAAAAAGGCTTCAAGGGTGGCGGCTTCAACGCCTTCGCCTTTCGCGAGGGCACATCGGATGCCGGCTTCGAGGATGATGATCTCGTGTTCGAGGACGAGACCGCCGAAAACATCGGCCTGGATTTCAAACTGTGGCTGTTTGATCGCACCGCCAACCTGAATATCTCGTTCTTCCGCCAGACTGCCGAGAACTTCCAGGTGCTGATTCGCGAGAATCCTCCCGGCACCATCGGCCTTGGCACCTCCCGGGTCGTCAACGCCGAGGAGGCGCTGTCACAAGGTATCGAAGCCGACTTTCTCTGGCTGGCCAACGACTGGTTGACCGTCAATGCCAGCCTCGGTGTTCTCGACACCGAGTTCGTCAAGTTCCTGGACGGTGAATGCCCGGTCGGTCAAAGCGACCCTGACGATGGCGATCCGGACAATCCGCGTTGCAACCAGTCTGGCAAGGCGTTCCCATTCGCGCCGCGTTGGTCCGGTGCGCTGTCGCTACGCGCCAATACCCCATTCAACGTCCTCGGCAGCATGACGCTAACCGCAGGCGTCACCATGGAGTACGAAGCCAGCCAGCTGCTCGATGTTGATCTGGATGAGGCAAAGCGCCAGGGCTCGTATACCCGCTACAAGGCGGACTTAGGCTTCCGCGACGACGTCCGCGGCTGGTCGGTCCGCCTCATCGGCGAGAACCTCACGAACACCGTTACACACATTCGTCATGGCGACGTGTTCGAAGGCGTGATCGTGGGCAGTCAGCGTCAACCGCGCCTGCTCTACCTGCAGTTCGCCCAGGAGTTCTGAGCATGCGCCCAGCCATGCTGTGGGGAACGGCTCTGCTTACGTTGATCAGCGCCTGCTCACCAGACGCACCGGGCGAGACCTCGGATGCTGGGGTGCCCGCACTAGCACCCGGCGGGGCCAGCTTTGAACGCTTCAGTTACAGCAACAACGCCGGCACTCGCAGCTACAAGCTGTTTGTGCCCGCCGGTGCGATCGGCGCCGGACCGCACCCGTTGATCGTGGATTTACATGGCTGCAACTCGAGCGCCGATGAGGAAGCGCGCTGGTCGCGATTCAACCGGTACGCCGAAACGGATACATTCCTGGTCGCCTACCCGGAGCAGAGCACCGATGCCAACGGCAGCGGTTGCTGGAACTGGTTCTTGCCGAATCAACAGCGACGCGACAGCGAGGAACCCTCGATTATCGCCGGCATCGCCGACACCATCGCGCAGGCCTACGATGTCGACCCGGCCCGGACCTACATCACCGGCATCTCTGCCGGCGCAGCGATGGCCAACATCGTCGCGGTGAATTATCCAGA